>CAYTMV010000002.1:0-104773 GCA_964439015.1 uncultured Gemmobacter sp. | reverse complement strand
AACTCTTCGAGAAATGGCTGGCCGAGGCATAGCCGCAGGCCACCGCCACCTCGGTGACGTTCATGTCGGTTTCAGCCAGCAGCGCGCGGCCGTGTTGCAGGCGCAGGTCGTTCATGTAGCGCACCGGGGTTACCCCCAGATAGCGGTTGAACAGCCGCTCGATCTGGCGGCGTGAAACACCGATATGATCGGCGCAGGCGTCCAGATCGAAGGGTTCCTCGACCCGGGCCTCCAGAAAGCCCACGGCCTTGATCAGCTTTTCGTTGCGGGTGCCCAGACGCGCCGCGACCGAAGTCGTCTGCTCGTCCGCGGCATCCCGGCGCTGGGTCAACAGCGCCATGTTCATCACCTCCTGGCTGAGGCGGGCACCAAAGCGATCGTGGATCAGCTTCAGCATGAAATCGGCGGGTGCCACGCCGCCGGCACAGGTGACGATCCGCTCGTCGATGCAAAAGACCTGGCGGGTGGGGGTCAGATCCGGGTAGCTTTCGATAAAGCCAGAGATATTTTCCCAATGCAGGGTAAAGCGGCGCCCCTTCAGGATGCCGGCGCGCGCCAGGGTATAGGCGCCGGTGCAAAGACCGCCCACCGTCCGGCCGCGCCGCCATTGGCCGCGCAGCCAGTCGGCCAGCGTGTCGGATGTATGGGTTTCCGGCTCGACCCCCGAACAGACCAGCACCAGACCCTGCGGATTTTCCGGCAAGGGGCCATCCACCATCATCGGCACCCCGTTCGAGCAGGACACCTGCTGACCGGTTTCCGAATAGGTCTGCCAAAGAAAGAGTTCCTGCCCGGTCAGCTGGTTGGCGATCCGCATCGCCTCGATCGCCGCCGAGAACGCCAGCATCGTGAACCGCGGGACCAAGATGAAGCTCACGCGCACCGGCTCGGTCACCGGTGGGACGGGCAGATGCGCCACGCCGCGCGCAACATAGGTCCGGGTTTCAGTCATGTCGCATTTTTACACGCTGGCTCGATCAGCGGCAAGCGGATGGATTTACGCCGCTTTAACCATTCCGGACGAGGGTGGGGCCGATGACGGAGGGGATAATGTCGCGTGGGACAGCTCAGATGCGATTCGGTGCAGGGGAACGGCTGGCCGCGCTGCGGCTGATCCGCTCGCGCCGGGTGGGGCCGGCGGGCTGGCACCGCATGGTGGGCGAACACGGCTCTGCCGAGGCCGCCTTGGCTGCCCTGCCGCAGGTGGCCGCTGCTGCCGGTGTGACGGACTACGCCCCCTGCCCGGAGGGCGCGGCGCTGGCCGAGTTGCGCGCCGGTGAACGGCTGGGTGCGCGGCTGATCGTGCATGGCGAGGCGGGTTATCCGGCGGCGCTGGCTGCGGAAAGCGATGCCCCGCCGGTCTTGTGGGTCAGGGGCCGGGCCGATTTGCTGGCGCGGCCCATGGTGGCGCTGGTCGGCGCGCGAAATGCCTCGTCCCTCGGGCTGCGCATGGCGCGCAACCTGGCCGAGGGGGTGGGGCAGGCCGGGTTTGTCACGGTTTCCGGCATGGCGCGCGGCATCGACAAGGCCGCGCATGACGGCGCGCTGGCCCATGGCACGGTGGCGGTGCTGGCCGGGGGAGTCGATCAGGTCTATCCGGCCGAGAATGCCGAGCTTTACGCCCGGATTGTCGCCGAAGGCGCGATTGTCAGCGAACAGCCGCCGGGGCTGGTGGCGCAGGCCCGCCACTTTCCGCAACGCAACCGGATCGTGGCGGGGCTGTCGCGGGCGGTCGTGGTGGTCGAGGCGGCGCTGCGGTCCGGCAGTCTGATCACCGCGCGTGAGGCCGCCGAGATCGGGCGCGAGGTTCTGGCCGTGCCGGGGCATCCGTTCGACGCCCGCGCGGGTGGCTGCAACCAGCTTCTGCGCGATGGGGCCACGCTGATCCGCTCCACCGCCGATCTGCTTGAGGCGCTGGGTCCGGGCCTGACGGCGTTGGAGCGCGCGGCATTGGCGGCCGCCACCCCCGCCGATCCCGGGCATCTGGCCGAACTGCCGGGTCCGGTGCCCGCGCCCCGGCCCAAGGGCGCAATCCGCGCCCTGCACCAGATGATTCTGGAAAAGCTGACCATGGCGCCCTTGGCCGAGGATCAGCTGCTGCGCGATCTGGCCGCCAGCGCCGGCGACGTCGCCCCGCATCTTCTGGATCTCGAGTTGGAGGGGCAGGTGATCCGCCAGCCGGGCGGGATGCTGAGCCGCGCGGGCTGACGCTGGTTTCTTGACAAGCGCCGCGCAACGCCCACATGGTGCCGCGCCACCACAGGGCCGGACCGACTCCGGCCCCCCGAAAGGATTCCCATGGCTGTCGTCGTCGTCGAGTCTCCGGCCAAGGCCAAGACCATTAACAAGTATCTCGGCCCGGACTACACGGTTCTGGCCTCTTACGGCCATGTGCGCGACCTGCCGGCCAAGGACGGCTCGGTCAATCCCGAGGCTGATTTCGCGATGGAATGGGAGGTGGCCGCCGAAAGCAAGCGCCATGTCCGCGCCATTGCCGAGGCCCTGAAAACCGACGACACGCTGATCCTTGCCACCGACCCTGATCGCGAGGGCGAGGCGATCAGCTGGCATTTGCAACAGGCGCTGGCCTCCAGCCTGAAGAAGGGCAAGAAGGTCAGCCGCGTGACCTTCAACGCCATCACCAAGGATGCCGTGACCAAGGCCATGCGCGAGCCGCGCGAGGTGGATCAGGCCCTGGTCGAGGCCTATCTGGCCCGCCGCGCGCTGGACTATCTGGTGGGCTTTACGCTGTCGCCGGTCTTGTGGCGCAAGCTGCCGGGCGCCAAATCGGCAGGCCGGGTGCAGTCGGTCTGCCTGCGGCTGGTGGTCGAGCGCGAGATGGAGATCGAGGCCTTCCGCGCGCAGGAATACTGGACCGTCAAGGCGGTGCTAACCACCCCGCGCGGGCAGGAATTCGAGGCGACGCTGTCGATCCTCGGCGGCAAGAAATTGCAGAAATTCGACATTCCGACTGCCGAGGCAGCCGAAATTGCCGTGAAAGCGGTGCAGTCGCGTGACCTTTCCGTACAATCGGTCGAAGCCAAGCCCGCCAACCGCAACCCCTGGCCCCCCTTCATGACCTCGACCCTCCAGCAAGAGGCCAGCCGCAAGCTGGGCATGGGCGCCAAGCAGTGCATGAGCACGGCGCAGCGCCTCTATGAGGCGGGGTATATCACCTATATGCGGACCGACGGCATCGACATGGCGCCCGAGGCGGTGATGGCCGCCCGCGCCGAGATCGGCCGCCGCTTTGGCGCGGCCTATGTGCCGGACAGCCCGCGCATGTACAAGAACAAGGCCAAGAATGCGCAAGAGGCGCATGAATGTATCCGCCCGACGGATATGGGCCTGGCACCGGATGACCTGCGGACCGAAAGCGACCAGCGCCGCCTTTATGAGTTGATCTGGAAGCGCACCATGGCCAGCCAGATGGCCGCCGCCCGGCTGGAGCGCACCACGGTCGAGATCGCCTCGCCCGACGGGCAGGTGGGTCTGCGCGCGCTGGGTCAGGTGGTTCTGTTCGATGGCTTCCTGCGGGTCTATGACGAGACCCGAGATGACGATGCCGAGGATGAAGGCCGCCTGCCGCAGATTATGCAGGGCGAGGGCCTGGGCAAGCAGTCCGTCACGCCCGAACAGCATTTCACCCAAGCCCCGCCGCGCTACACCGAGGCGACGCTGGTGAAAAAGATGGAAGAGCTGGGCATTGGACGCCCCTCGACCTATGCCTCGATCCTGACCACGCTGGTGGACCGCGACTATGTCCGCAAGGACAAGAACCGCCTGATCCCCGAGGACAAGGGCCGGCTGGTCACGGCGTTTCTGACCAATTTCTTCCGCAAGTATGTGCAATACGACTTCACCGCCGACCTCGAGGGTCAGCTGGACGATGTCTCGGCAGGCAGCCGGGATTACAAGGAGGTTCTGGCGCGGTTTTGGCGGGATTTCTCGGCCGCTGTTGCCGAAACCTCGGAGCTGCGGATCACCGAGGTGCTGGAAAAGCTGGACGAGTTTCTGGCCCCGCATCTTTATCCGCCGCGTGCCGATGGCGGCGATCCGCGCCTCTGCCCCACCTGCGGCACGGGCCGCCTGCATCTGAAGACCGCGCGGTCCGGCGGGGCGTTCATCGGCTGCGGCAATTACCCGGAGTGCCGCTATACCCGCCCGATCTCGGGCGGCGAGGGCGAGGGGGGCGGCGATCGCCTTCTTGGCACGGATGACGGGCAGGAGATCGCGCTGAAGACCGGCCGGTTTGGGCCTTACGTCCAGAAGGGCGAGGCCACCGCCGAGCAGCCCAAGCCCCCGCGCGCCAGCCTGCCCAAGGGCTGGTCGCCCGACAGCCTGACGTTGGAGCGGGCGTTGATGCTGCTGAACCTGCCGCGCCCGATCGGCAACCACCCTGACGACGGCGCCTTGGTCGAGGCCGGGATCGGCCGCTTTGGCCCCTATATCAAGCACAACAGCACCTATGCCAATCTGCCGGATGTCGAAGAGGTGTTCACCATCGGCATGAACCGGGCGATGGAGGTTCTGGCGCAAAAGGCCGCGCGTGGCCCCGGTCGCGGACGGGCCGCGGCCGAGCCGCTGAAGACCCTGGGTGACCACCCCGAGGGTGGCGCGGTGCAGGTGATGCCGGGTCGTTACGGGCCTTATGTAAAGTGGCAAAGCGTCAACGCGACCCTGCCGAAAGGCGCAGAACCCGAGACGATCACGCTGGATGAGGCGCTGGCGCTTATTGCCGAAAAGGCCGCCAAGTCTCCCGCCAAGAAGACCACCCGCAAGGCGGCCCCTGCCAAGGTTGCAAAGGCCGAGGCGGCCGACAAGCCGGCGAAGAAACCGGCCGTCAAGAAGCCTGCTGCCAAGAAACCGGCAGCTAAAAAGGCTTCCGGCACGACAGCCAAGGCCACCGCAAAGCCTGCAGCGAAAAAGGCCACGCCTGTCACGGCCAAGGGGCGCGCCAAGGCCGCGGGCGAAGTGCTGGAATAAGGCGAAAAGGCCCCGCGCGTCAGCCGCGCGGGTCCACCAGCCGGGCCATGACGTCGCGGGCGGCGATCTCGCCCAGAACCTGCCCGTTCTCGACCACCGACAGCGCCGTGGCACCATCGCGCAGCATCTCCATCACCGCGCGCACCGGCGTTTCTGCCGCCACCGACCGCAGCGCGTCTGCCGCCGGACCAGCCCGCATCACATCTCGCGCCGTCAGCACCGACAGCGGGTTCATGTGGGCCACGAAATCCTGGACGTAATCGTTGACCGGGTTTGCGATGATCTCGCGGGCCGTGCCGCATTGCACGATGCGCCCGCCCTCCATCAGCGCGATGCGGTTGCCCAGTTTGAAAGCCTCGTCCAGATCGTGGCTGACGAAGACGATGGTGCGCTTGAGCTTTTCCTGAAGGTCCAGCAATTCGTCCTGCAACTTGGCGCGGATCAGCGGGTCGAGGGCAGAGAAGGGTTCATCCATCAACAGGATTGGCGCCTCGGTGGCAAAGGCGCGGGCCAGACCCACCCGCTGCTGCATGCCGCCCGACAACTCGCCCACCTTGCGCTCGGCCCATTGGCTGAGGTTGACCAGCTCAAGCTGCTGATCGACACGGGCGCGGCGCTCGGCCTTGGACATGCCGCCCAGTTCCAGCCCCAGCCCGACATTCTCCCGCACGCTGCGCCAGGGCAGCAGGCCGAATTGCTGGAACACCATCGCCACCCGGGTCAGCCGGATGCGGCGCAGGGTTTCGGGATCGGCATGGGTCACATCGACCAGACCATGGCCATCGCACACCTGCACCGCGCCGCGGCAGACCGGGTTCAGCCCGTTGACCGCCCGCAGCAGCGTGGATTTGCCCGAGCCGGACAGCCCCATCAGCACCAGAATTTCACCCTCGGCCACCGAAAGCGAGCAGTCATGCACCCCCAGAACCTGGCCGGTGGACGTCTGCACCTCGGCACGATCCTTGCCGGCATCCATCAGTGGCAGCGCGAGTTCGGGGTGATCGCCAAAGACGATCGAGACGTTGTCGAAGCGCACCGCAACGCCGGCGGTTTGCCCCGGATCGGTGATCCTGGTCATTTGCGTTCCATCCTCAGCATCCGGTCCAGCATGATCGCCACCACCACGATAACCAGCCCCGCCTCAAAGCCCAGCGCGGTGTTGACCGAGTTCAGCGCCCGTACCACCGGCACGCCCAGCCCGTTGGCGCCCACCAGCGCGGCGATCACCACCATCGACAGCGACAGCATGATCGTCTGGTTCAGCCCCACCATGATCTGCGGCAAGGCCCAGGGCATCTCGACCTTCCACAACACCTGCCTGCGCGTAGCGCCAAAGGCGGTGGCGGCCTCAAGCAGGGCCATGGGGGTCGACGCGACGCCCAGTTGCGTCATGCGGATCGGCGCCGGCAACACGAAGATCACCGTGGCGATCAGCCCCGGCACCATGCCGATGCCGAAGAAAACGATGGCCGGGATCAGATAGACGAAAGTTGGCAGGGTCTGCATCAGGTCCAGCACCGGACTCATGGCCTTGTAGGCCCGCGGCCGATGCGCGGCCCAGATCCCCAGCGGCACGCCCACCGCCATGCAGACCACGCAAGAGGACAGCACCAGCGTCAGGCTTTCGGTCGTTTCCTCCCAATAGCCCTGGTTGAGGATGAACATGAACGCCAGCGCGACAAAGGCGGCAACCCGCCAGTTGCGCTGCAACACCCAGGTCAACGCCACAAAGAAGGCCACGATCACCAACGGATGCGGGGTCTGCAACAGCCACAATATGGCGTTGATCAACCCCTCCATCACCCCGCCCAGAAAATCGAACAGGGGCTTGAGGTTGGCCTTCATCCAGTCGAAGGCCCATTTCGAGTATTTTCCAAGCTCCAGCTTGTGATCGGTCAGCCAGTCCATGCTGCGGCCTGTCCCCTTCGGTCAGAGATGGTCCCGCGACCGCGCTGCAAGCTGCGCGGCCCGGTCGCGGGGATCAGATCACTGCAAAGCCGCAGCCACGGCAGCCTTGGCATCGCCACCATCCTTGGTGGTCACGCCCTCCAGCCACGGCTCCCATGCGGTGGGGTTGGCCGCCAGCCAGGCACGCGCGGCTTCCGAGGGATCGGTGCCGTCGTTCAGGATCGCGCCCATGATCTCGTTTTCCATCTGAAGCGAAAAGACCAGATTCTGCAGCAGTTTGCCGGTGTTCGGGCATTCGGCGACATAGCCCTTGCGGGTGTTGGTCGCCACGATCGCGCCCCCGAAATTCGGGCCGAAGAAATCATCGCCGCCGGTCAGATAGGTCATCTTGTAATTGGCGTTCATCGGGTGGGGTTCCCAGCCCAGGAACACGATCGGCTTGCTGTCGGCGGACTTGTTGCCGACTTCGGCCAGCATCCCCTGTTCCGAGCTTTCGACCACCTTGAAGCCCTTCAGGCCGAAGGCGTCCTTTTCGATCATGTCGAGGATCAGGCGGTTGCCGTCATTGCCCGGCTCGATGCCGTAGATCTGGCCTTCCAGCGCGTCTTTCTGCGCAACGATGTCGGCAAAATCCTTGATGCCCAGCGCGGCCCCGGCCTCGTTGGTGGCCAGCGTGTACTTGGCGCCTTCCAGGTTGGTGCGGACGGTATCGACAGTGCCTGCGTCGCGATAGGGGGCGATGTCGGCCTCCATCGTCGGCATCCAGTTGCCCAGGAACACATCCACGTCGCCTTCGGCCAGCGCGGTATAGGTCACCGGCACCGACAGCAGCTTGGTTTCCGTCTTGTAGCCCAGTGCTTCCAGCACGGTGGTGGTGGCCGCGGTGGTGGCGGTGATGTCGGTCCAGCCCACATCCGAGAAGATCACCTTGTCGCAGCCTTCGGCGTAAGCGGTGCCGGCAAAGGCAAACGCCACGGCAGAGGCCATAAGCCCGGTTTTCAGTTTCATCATGTCAACTCCCTGGTAGCGGTGTCGCGATTTGCGCGTTTTTTTATTGATTGACGCGTCAATAAAAAACACGCTAGCCCGGTTTGGCAAGCATTTTGTGGAAACTGCCATGCCCAAGCTCGGAATGGAGCCTATTCGAAAGGCCGCCCTCGTGAAAGCGACGATCACCGAGATCGGCCGCGTCGGATCGCTTGACGTGACGGTTTCCCAGATCGCCAAACGCGCGGGCATGTCTTCGGCATTGGCGCATCACTATTTCGGCGGAAAAGAGGATATTTTCCTTGCCGCAATGCGGCACGTTCTGTCGCTTTACGGTGCCGAGGTGCGCGGCGCGCTGGCGGCTGTCGAGGGGCCGGAGGCGCGCCTCCGGGCGATTCTGCGCGCCTCGTTCAGCCCCGGCAATTTCCGGCGCGAGGCCGTGGGTGCATGGCTGAACTTCTGGGTGCTGGCGCAGACCAATGATCAGGCCCGGCGGTTGCTGGGCGTTTATCAGCGGCGGTTGCACTCCAACCTGTTGCACGCCCTGCGGCCTCTGCTGGGAGATCGGGCGCCGACCGTGGCCGAGGGCATCGGGGCGTTGATCGACGGGGCCTATCTGCGCGAGGCGCTGAAGAAGGGGCCGCCCGATTCGGCCGCGGCGGTGACGATGGTTTGGGATTTCGTGAAGGCAGAACTGAAAGGGCAGGGGGCATGACCATGGAATTGACGGCGCAACCAAAGGCCAGCCACTTCATCGACGGAGCCTATGTCGAGGATAGGGCCGGCGCTGTAATCGAAGTGGTCTATCCCGCCACCGGTGCGGTGATCGCCCGCCTGCATGAGGCAACGCCCGCGGTGATCGAGGCGGCGCTGGCCTCGGCCAACCGCGCGCAGGCCGCATGGGCCGCCACCCGCCCGGTGGATCGCGCCCGCATCCTGCGCCGCGCTGCCGATCTGATCCGCGCACGCGGGGCCGACCTCGCCCGACTGGAGACGCTGGATACCGGCAAGCCCATTCAGGAAACCGAGGTGGCGGACTGGCCTTCGGGCGCGGATGCGCTGGAATATTTCGCGGGCCTCGCCCCCACCGTGACCGGCGAGACGATCCCGCTGGGCCGGGATTTCGTCTATACCCTGCGCGAGCCGCTGGGGGTCTGCGTGGGCATCGGCGCCTGGAACTATCCTAGCCAAATCGCCTGCTGGAAATCCGCCCCGGCGCTGGCGCTGGGCAATGCGATGGTGTTCAAACCGTCCGAGACCACGCCCTTGGGCGCATTGCAACTGGCTGAAATCTTTGTCGAGGCCGGTCTTCCTGCCGGTCTGTTCAACGTGGTGCAGGGGCGCGGCGCGGTGGGGGCGCAACTGGTGACGGATGCGCGGGTGGCCAAGGTCTCGCTCACCGGATCGGTGCCAACCGGGGCCAAGGTCTATGCCGCCGCCGCCGCGGGCATCCGCCATGTCACGATGGAGTTGGGCGGCAAGTCGCCGCTGATCGTCTTTGCCGATGCCGACCTCGATTCGGCGGTGGGTGCTGCGATGCTGGGGAACTTTTATTCCTCGGGGCAGGTCTGCTCGAATGGCACGCGGGTTTTCGTGCAGCGCGACATCCGCGAGGCATTTCTGGCCCGGCTGAAGGCGCGGACCGAGGCGATCACGCTGGGTGATCCGCTGGACCCCGCGACCCAGATGGGCCCGCTGGTCAGCGCCGCACAGCTGGAAAAGGTGCTGGGCTATATCGCCACTGCAAAGGCCGAGGGCGCGCGGCTGGTGACGGGCGGCGGCCAGCCCGCCCGCAACGACGGCTTCTGGGTGCAGCCCACCGTCTTTGCCGATGTGACCGATGACATGACCCTGGCCCGCGAAGAGGTTTTTGGCCCGGTGATGGCGGTGCTGGATTTCGACGCCGAGGCCGAGGTGCTGGCGCGCGCCAATGACACGCAATTCGGGCTGGCGGCGGGGGTCTTCACCGCCGACATGACCCGCGCGCATCGGGTCGTGGCCGGGCTGCAGGCGGGCACCACCTGGATCAACGCCTATAACCTGACCCCGGTCGAGGCGCCCTTCGGTGGCGCCAAGATGTCGGGCGTGGGCCGCGAGAATGGCCGCGCCGCGGTCGAACACTACACGCAGATCAAGAGCGTCTATGTGGGCATGGGCCCGGTCGACGCGCCGTATTGAGGGGCTGACATGAGCGATTATGTGATCGTCGGCGCAGGGTCGGCTGGCTGCGCCATGGCCTATCGTCTGGCCGAGGCAGGCCGCAGCGTCACCGTGATCGAACACGGCGGCACCGATGCCGGGCCGTTCATCCAGATGCCGGCCGCGCTGTCCTATCCCATGAACATGGGGATTTACGACTGGGGCCTGAAGACCGAACCCGAGCCGCATCTGGGCGGGCGGGTGCTGGCCACGCCACGCGGCAAGGTGATCGGCGGCTCCAGCTCGATCAACGGCATGGTCTTCGTGCGCGGCCACGCGCGCGATTTCGACCATTGGGCCGATCAGGGCGCGCGTGGCTGGTCTTATGCCGACGTGCTGCCCTATTTCAAACGGATGGAAACCTGGCACGGGGGGGCGCCCTCGCCCTATCGCGGCACGCACGGGCCGCTGCATGTGACGCGCGGCCCGCGCCGCAACCCGCTGTTCAACGCCTTCATCGAGGCAGGCCAGCAGGCCGGTTACGCCATGACCGACGATTACAACGGCGCGCGGCAAGAGGGCTTTGGCCCGATGGAAGCCACGATCCATAACGGCACCCGCTGGTCGGCGGCCAATGCCTATCTGCGCCCGGCGCTGAAGACCGGGCGGGTGCAACTGGTGCGGGCCTTGGCGCGGCGCGTCGTGATCGAGCAGGGCCGCGCCGTGGGCGTCGAGGTCGAGCGTGGCGGCAGGATCGAGGTGATCCGCGCCGGGGCCGAGGTGATCCTCGCGGCCTCCTCGCTCAATTCACCGAAGCTGTTGATGCTGTCGGGCATCGGCCCTGCGGCCGAGTTGCGCGCCCATGGGATCGAGGTGGTGGCCGACCGTCCCGGCGTGGGCGCCAATCTGCAGGACCATCTGGAAATCTATCTGCAATATGCCGCCCGTCAGCCGATAACCCTTTACAAATACTGGAACCTTTTCGGAAAGGCGCTGATCGGCGCGCAGTGGTTGTTCACCCGCAAGGGCTTGGGCGCTTCGAACCAGTTTGAAAGCTGCGGCTTCATCCGCTCGGACAAGGGGATCGAGTATCCCGACATCCAGTATCACTTCCTGCCGATCGCCGTGCGCTATGACGGCAAGGCCGCGGCCGAGGGGCATGGGTTTCAGGTCCATGTCGGGCCGATGCGGTCGAAGTCGCGGGGGCGGGTCTGGCTGCGCTCGGCCGATCCGCGCGACCCGCCGCGCATCCTGTTCAACTACATGTCCGACCCCAGCGACTGGGAAGATTTTCGCAAATGCATCCGGCTGACGCGCGAGATTTTCGCCCAGCCGGCGATGGCTGCCCATGTGAAGCATGAGATCCAGCCGGGTGCCGCGCAGACCGATGCGGAATTGGACGCCTTTCTGAAAGAGCATGTCGAAAGCGCCTATCACCCCTGCGGCACCTGCCGGATGGGGCGGCGCGACGATCCGATGGCGGTGGTGGACCCGGAAACCCGAGTCATTGGCGTCGAGGGGTTGCGACTGGCCGACAGCTCGATCTTCCCGCGGGTGACGAATGGCAACCTCAACGCACCCTCGATCATGACCGGCGAAAAGGCGGCGGATCACATTCTGGGCCGCTCGATGCTGGCACCGTTGAATCTGGGGCCGGAGATGACCGCAGAATGGCGCGAGCGACAGCGCTGAAAGTTGGTTAACCTTTCTTAACGAAAAGTTAACATCCGCCTTGCCTTCCCTGCTTTGGGCAGGAACAACGGGGCATGTTGAATTTTCGTGCGCTTTTCGTTCTGGCCCTGGCCGGGCTGGTGGCAGGCTTTGCCCTGCAGCCGCGGGACTCGGACGCTGTCATTGCGCCGCACCTGTCCGGCACGGTCGTGCGGGTGATTGACGGCGATACGCTGGACCTGGGAGGCGAGCGGGTGCGGCTGTTCGGCATTGACGCGCCCGAAACCGGTCAGCCCTGCGACCGTCAAGGGCAGGTGTGGGATTGCGGCGCCTTTGCACGCAGGGTGCTGCAAGAGCTTGTGGCGCAAGCGTCGGTCACCTGCGCAATCGAGGATCGTGACCGCTATGGCCGGGCTGTCGCCACCTGCCGCGCAGACGGGCGCGATATCAACGCGGCGATGGTCGAACAGGGCGCGGCGCTGGCCTATACCCGGTATTCCGACCGCTACACCGGGGCCGAGGCGGCCGCGCGCGCGGCGGGCCGGGGGCTTTGGACTGGCCGGATGGTCACCCCCGAAGCGCATCGCCACCAGGACAGTGAGTCCGATTGTCCCGAGGATCGACCGATTAAGGGCAATATCAGCGGCAATCGCCGCATCTATCACAGCCCCGGCCAGGCCGACTATGCCCGCACCCGCATCAATCCCGCCAAGGGTGAGCAATGTTTTGCCACCGCCGATGCGGCAAAAGCGGCGGGATTTCGCCCCGCGCGGCGCTAAGGGCGAAAACATGTGGCTTGCGGGCCGCTTTTTGCCCCGGTTTGATCCGGGTCAAGTTGCAGCTGCCGCCGCATTGGCTAAGGTCTCGCAAAGACGTGAAAAGGAGAAGCGCATGTCGAAAACCCCGCACGACCTGACCGAGGAATTCCCGGCCGAGGCCACGAAGATTTCGGCGCTGAAGGAAACCGACGCCCATTTCGCCAAACTGGTCGAAGAGTATAACGAGATCAATGAAGAGGTCTACAAGGCCGAGACGCGCATCGCGCCCGTCAGCGAAGAGACCGAAGAGCATATGCGTCGCAAACGCGCGCAGCTGAAGGATCTGATCTGGGCGCGTCTGTCCAATCCGGTCGCCTGATTTCAGACTGATGCAAACGAAAGGCCCGGGGGATCACCCGGGCCTTTGTCATTCTGCGATCTCATAGGGCAGGGTGCCGCGCCGGTCGGGGTCCACACGCAGACGCCGTTCCAGCGGCGGGACCGAGCGTTGGTGACAATTGCGCCGCTCGCAGATCCGGCAGGAAATGCCGATCGGCTCGAACCGGCCGCGCAGGTCCAGGCCGTCAGCATAGACCACCGCATCGGCATGCTGCACCTCGCAGCCAAGGCCAATGGCATAGCGGCGCACCGGGGCGTTGAAACTGCCGCCCGATTTCGACACATCGCGCGCCAGACACAGATAGCGCACCCCGTCCGGCGTTTCGGCCAGTTGCCGCAGAAAGCGGCCGGGGGTCTCAAAGGCTTGATGCATGTTCCACAGCGGGCAGGCCCCGCCAAAACGGGCAAATTGCAGCCGCGTGGCCGAGTGGCGCTTGGTGATCGTGCCGGCCTGATCGACGCGCACGAAAAAGAACGGGATGCCCTTGGCACCCGGCCGTTGCAGGGTGGACAGCCGGTGGGCCACCTGCTCGATCGAGGCGCCGAACAGATCGGCCAGCCGCTCCAGATCATGGCGCTCGTCGCGCGCGGCTTGCAGGAAGACGCGATAAGGCATCAGGGCCGCGCCGGCGAAATAATTGGCCAGCCCGATCTTGGCGATGTCGCGCGCCTCGGGCGTGGCAAAGCGCGCCAGATCCAGGGTCGCCTCCAGCAGCTCGTTCTGGGTGATCAGCGCCACCTGATGCAACAGCTGGAACCGCTGCGTCGGCCCCGACGCCCGGCCCGAGATTGCCAGCGCCCGGTTGTCGGCATCATAGATGCGGATCGCCGCATCATCAGAAAAGTGCAATTTGATCCCCGCCTTGGCCAGGGTATCCGTGGCGATGAAAAGCGGGTCTTTACGCTCGCCGCCCGGCATGGCGTAATGTTCGGCGGCGCGGTCGATGGCGTCGATGTAATTGTCGCAATAGTGAAAGAAGTCGCGCACCTCTTCCCAAGGCGATGGGCGCAGGGCGGTATCCTCGCGGCCCAGGGCCTCGTCCAGTGAGGCGAGACGCTCATGCGTCTGGCGATAGGCGCGGTGCAGGTCGAGGAAGGCCCGCGCCAGCGCCGGCGCGTTGGAGGCCGCCAGCCGGAGATCGGCCAGCGGCGGCGTGTTCTGGAACACCGGATCGGCCAGCGCCTCGCGCATGTCAGATACGATCCGCTCGGCATCGCCGGTCGTCAGCTCGCCCACATCAAAGCCGAACTCTTGCACCAGTGACAGCACCACCGAGGCGGATACCGGGCGATGGTTGTTCTCCATCTGGTTCAGATAGGGCAGGGATACGGCCAGCTTGTCGGCAAAGACCTTCTGCGTGACCCCCAGACGGCTGCGCAATTCGCGCAGCTTGACCCCGGCATACAGCTTCTGCGTGGACATGGCTTCTCCTGTCCTTGGGTTTGCTAAAATCGTTCTGATCTTTGCAAACCTTTCCGTCAACTGAATCCGGCTTACGCTGTCGAGGTTAAGGCGGGGTTAAGCGTTGCGGGCCACCGGAAGCGCGGTCAGGATCGAAGCGACAGATGACGCCAGCATCAGCAGGACCAGCGGCAGTTCGGTGGTCGATTGACCCAGCGCCACGCCGGCCAGCGCCGCCAGTGCGGCGCCGCCGCCCAGCATCACCGCCCCGCCCAGCCCCGAGGCCGTGCCTGCCAGATCTGGCCGGACCGAGACGATCCCGGCATTGGCATTGGGCAGGGTCATGCCGTTGCCCACGCCCAGAAACAGCGTCAGTGCAAAGAACACCACCGGACCCGAGATCCCCGCCGCAGACAAAACCGCCAGCAGGGCCAGCGCGATCGTGGTGATGCCCGTGCCCGCCAGCACCATCCGCCCCATCCCCATCCGCACCGAAAAGCGCGCGGCGATGAAGTTGCCGCCCATGTAGCCCACCGCGGTTGCCGCAAACAGCATCCCCACTGCGGTCGAGCCCAGACCGAAGATCCGGGCGCCGACATCCGGCACACCGGCCAGATAGGCAAAAAACGCGCCTGAGGCAAACCCGGCTGTCAGCGACCACAGCCAGAAGTCGCGGGCCCGCATCAGCGCGGCAAAGGCCCGCAATTGCCCGCCCGCGCGGGGGCCGGGTTGGCCAGTCTCGCCCAGATCCAGATAGACCAGCGCCGCCACGCCCAGCCCCGCCAGCAGCAGCACGGCAAAATTAGCCTGCCAGCCGAAGGCCGAATCCAGCACGCCGCCCAGGATCGGCCCGACCATCGGCACGAGGCTCATGCCCATGGTCACATAGCCGATCATCGAGGCGGCCTCGGGCCCCGAGACCATGTCGCGCACGATCGCCCGGCTGAGAACGGTGCCCGAGGCCACCGCAGCCTGCGCCATGCGGCAGACCAGAAAGACCTCGACCGTCGGCGCGACAATCGTCCCAACCGTTGCCACCAGAAAGATCGCAAAAGACCCCAGCAGCACCGGACGACGGCCATAACGGTCTGCAATCGGTCCGATCACGATCTGCAGGGCGGCGGTCATCGCCAGATAGAAGGTCACGGACAGCTGCATCAGCGCGTAGGACGCGCCGAAATGTTGCGCCATACCTGGCAGCGAGGGCAGGAAAACGTTCATCGACAGCGCCGACAAGCCCGCGATCAGCGTCAGTGTCAGGATTGTCGGAGGGGTGGTGCGGTTGAGGAATGGGGCGCGCATGCCCCACTGGCTATGCAAGCCGGCGGGGTTTGTCCATCCGGTCAAACCGTGGGGCCGCGATTGTCCCAGCAAATCCTCGTGCGCGGGGGGAATCGGGGGGTGAATCGCTTGACCTCGGCCTGCTTTGTCCGTAAGCAGCGGCGATGAATTTGGTGCGCGGCCCGAAAGGGCTGTGTGCTTTTGTGTCGGATCACACGGATCAAAACAAGGAACAAGACCATGTCGCGCGTCTGCGAACTGAGTGGCAAAGGCCCGATGACGGGCAACACGGTCAGCCACGCCAACAACAAGACCCGTCGTCGCTTTCTGCCGAACCTGAACGATGTCACCCTGACCTCGGACGTGCTGGGCAAGGCCTTCTCGTTCCGCGTGTCGGCGGCTGCGCTGCGCACCGTCGATCACCGCGGCGGTCTGGATGCCTTCCTTGCCAAGGCCAAGGACGACGAGCTGTCGGACAAGGCGCTGAAAGTGAAGAAAGAGATCGCCAAGGCCCAGGCCGCGGCCTGATCCTTTTGCATCCGCGATACGCAGAGGCCCGCCGATGTGGCGGGCCTTTTGCGTTTTTGCGGTGTGGTTGCGCCCGCAGGTCGCAGCGCCATGGATGGACGCGCCGCGGCTGTGTGCTAGAACAGGGGCATGAAACTGCGGTCGAAACCGGTTGCCCTTCTGTTTGTGCTGGTTCTGGCGCTGGCCTCGGTCACCATGTCGGTGGCCCGGGGGCAGGCTGTCGCGGTCGGCACCGGCATGTTCTGTTCCGGGCAGGGGATGGTGCTGCGGGCGGTCGATGCCCATGGCCAGCCGACGCTGGCGCTGCATGTCTGTCCGGACTGCCTGGCGGGCTTTGGTCCGGCGCTGTTGACGGCCCCCGTTGCCCCCCCCGAGGCGCCGACCCGCATCTGTTTTGATCCGCCTCCGCGTCTGGCATCTGCTCCGGCAAAGGCCGCCCCGCAACCGCAGGCCCGTGGCCCGCCGCGGATGGCCTGAGCCGATGCCTATCAACACTTGCAAGGAATAAGACAGATGAAACTGAAAACCACCCTTTTCGCCACCGCCATGACCCTCTTCGCCGTGCCGCTGATGGCGCAGGACATCAAGATCGTTGACGCCTATGCCCGCGCCTCGGCGATGATGTCGAAATCCGGCGCGGCCTTCATGGTGATCGAGAATCACGGCGCCGCCGATGACCGTCTGGTCGCCGCCGCTTCGGACGTGGCCGAACTGGTCGAACTGCACACCCACAAGGAGGACGCCAATGGCGTCATGCAGATGGTCAAGGTCGAGGAAGGCTTTGCCATCCCGGCCCATGGCAGCCATGCGCTGGCCCGCGGCGGCGACCACGTCATGCTGCTGGGCCTGACCCGTCAGTTGAACGACGGCGACACCGTGGCCTTGACGCTGACCTTCGAGAAAGCCGGTGAGGTGAAGGTTGACGTGCCGGTGGACCTGCAACGCAAGGACGCCCCGATGATGGGCATGGGGCAGGGCATGCAGCACGGCAAGATGCACGGCCAACCCGCCAACTGATCCGAAAGGCCAGCGGCTTGTCCGCTGGCCTTTCCTCGCGCCCCGCCCTATGTTTGCGCAAACATGGATATAGGCGGAGGGGACCATGCACGCGCTGAACTGGGGCATTATCGGTGCGGCCCGCTTTGCCGCCGACCATATGGCCCCCGCGATCCACGCCGCCGGCCACAATCGGCTGGCCGCCTTGGCAACACCCCATCCTGACAAGGCCGCCCCGTTTCTCGCCTTGAACCCCGACCTGCGCCTGCATGACGACTATGAGGCGCTGCTTGCGGATCCCGACATTGACGCGGTCTATATCCCGCTGCCCAATCACCTGCATGTCGCATGGACGCTGAAGGCCGTGGCTGCCGGCAAGCATGTGCTGTGCGAAAAGCCGATGGCGCTGCGGGCCGAAGACTTTGACGCTGTGATCGCCGCCCGCGATGCCTCGGGGCTGCTGGTGGCCGAGGCGTTCATGATCCTTCACCACCCGCAATGGCAGCGCGCCCGCGACTGGCTTTTGGCCGGCGAGATCGGCAGCCTGCGCCATGTCGATGCGGCCTTTTCCTTCAACAACCCCGATCCCACCAATATCCGCAACCGACCCGAGACAGGGGGCGGCAGCCTGCCCGATATCGGGGTCTATACCTTTGGGGCGATGCGCTACGTCACCGGGGCCGAGCCGGTCGAGCTGTCGGCCCGCGTCCGGCAGGAATACGGGGTCGAGGTCTTCGCGCAGGTGGCGGCGACAATGGCGGGCGGCGGGCATGCCTTCACCTTCGGCTCGATGACGTCGATGCGGCTTTACAACCGGCAGGTCGTGACGTTTCAGGGGGATCGCGGCATGATCCGTCTGGAGGGTGGCTGTTTCAACGCAGGCGTCAACGACCTGGCCGAGATAGAGCTGCACCGTGACGGCAACCGCGTGACGGTCGAGCGTTTCCCCCGCGTGAACCAATATGTCGCGCAGGTCGAGGCTTTCGCCGCCAGTGTCCGCAGCGGAGATCCCTATCCCGTGCCGCTGGAATTTTCGCGCGGCACGCAGGCGATGATCGACCTGGCACAAGATCGCGCGCAACGGATCACCCTATGAGCGAATCCGGTTCATTTGTGTTAGGCTGACCTTCGGTCAACTGGGGAGAATGCCATGAGACGAACGCAGACCCTGTTCCTTCTGGCCTCGGAGGGGGGCTACCGGCTGCTCAAGACCGCCGATGCCGCGCTGTCCGAGATCGCCAGTGTATCCTCTGACACGTTTGACGACATGCCGGGTGACGCGCCGCCGGGAAGTCATGGCCGCCACGCGGTTGGCCCCAGCGGCGCGATGTTCGGCACCGGCGAGGAAAGCCGTTTGGGCGAGTTGGCGCGGGCTGCAGTCGCACGCCATGCGATGGCCGCGCTGGATCAGGCATGGGCCGGGCAGGATTGCGACCGGATCGCCATCGCCGCTGGCCCAAAGATGCTGGGCGCGCTGCGCGATGCCCTGCCCAAGGCGCTGGCCGACAAGGTGGCGCTGGAGCTGGGCAAGGATCTGATGGCGATCAGCGCACATGACCTGCCCGCGCATTTCGAGGGCAAGCTGGGCTGGTAAGCGGCAGGGGAAGGGGAAGGGCGGTCAGCCCTCCATCGCCTCCAACTCGTCGATGAAGCCTGCGATCATCGACAGGCCCTTGTCCCAGAACCTGGGGTCGCTGGCGTCCAGACCGAAGGGGGCAAGCAACTCCTTGTGGTGCTTGGAGCCACCGGCGGACAGCATGGCGAAATACTTCTCTTCGAAATCCGGCAGGCCGTCGGCATAGGCGGCATAAAGCGCATTCACCAAGCCGTCGCCGAAAGCATAGGCATAGACGTAGAAGGGCGAATGCACGAAATGCGGGATATAGGCCCAGAAGGTCTCATACCCGTCCATGAAATCAAAGGCATCGCCCAGGCTTTGCGCCTGCACGCTCATCCACAGGGCGTTGATGTCGTCGGGCGTCAACTCGCCCTCAGCGCGGGCGGCGTGCAGTTTGCATTCGAAATCATAGAACGCGATCTGACGGACCACGGTGTTGATCATGTCCTCGACCTTGCCGGCCAGCAGGGTCTTGCGCTCGGCCGGGGTCCTGGCCTGATCCAGAAGCTTGCGGAAGGTCAGCATCTCGCCAAAGACCGAGGCGGTTTCCGCCAGCGTCAGGGGCGTAGAGCTGAGCAACTCGCCCTGCGCGGCCGCCAGCCGTTGGTGGACGCCATGGCCCAGCTCATGCGCCAGGGTCATCACATCGCGCGGCTTGCCCATGTAGTTCAGCATCACATAGGGATGGACGGTGGTGACGGTCGGGTGGGCAAAGGCGCCGGGCGCCTTGCCCAGCTTCACCCCGGCATCAATCCAGCCCTTGGTGAAGAACGGCTCGGCCAGCTCTGCCAGCCGGGGCGAAAAGGCGCCATAGGCGTCCAGCACCATGCGCCGCGCCTCGGCCCAGTCGACCAGCTTTGGCTGTTCGATCGGCAGGGGGGCGTTGCGATCCCAGACCTGCAGGCGGTCCAGCCCCATCCACTTGGCCTTGAGGCGATAATAGCGGTGGCTGAGCTTGGGATAGGCCGCCACGACCGCATCGCGCAGAGCCTGCACCACCTCGGGCTCGACATGGTTCGCCAGATGCCGGCCATGCTGCGGGGTGGGCATCTTGCGCCAGCGGTCCTCGATTTCCTTCTCTTTGGCCAGTGTGTTGTGAACGCGGGCGAAGAGCTTGATGTTCTTGTCGAAGACAGCGGCCAGCGCGCGCGCCGCCGCCTCGCGACGGGGGCGGGCGGGATCGGTCAGCAGGTTCAGCGTGGCCTCGAGGTTCAGCGGATCGGGCTCACCCGCCACGTCGAACATCAGGCCGGCCATGGTCTCGTCGAACAGCTTGTTCCAGGCAGAGGCGCCGACGACCGAGGCGTCGTGAAGGAACCGCTCCATCTCGTCCGACAGCTGGTGCGGGCGCATGGCGCGCATCCGGTCGAACACCGGCTTGTAGCGGGCCAGCCCCTCGTTCTGCGCCAGCAGGTCGCTCAGATGGGCGTCCTCCAGCCGGTTGAACTCCAGCGCAAAGAACACCAGCGCGGTGGTGGCGGTGGTCACCTCGTCCTGCGCATCGGCCATGAACTTGGCGCGCTCGCTGTCCATGGTGTTCTGGTAATAACGCAGGCCGGCAAAGGACATCAGCCGGCCGGCGGTGATCTCGATCGCCTCATAGGTCTCGACGCAGGTCAGCAGATCGGCGGCCGAGAGGCTGGCCAGCTTGCCCTCATACCGGGCGGCGAAATCGGCGCAGGCCTGGCCCAGCCATTGCATGTCGCGGTCGAATTCCGGCCCGTCCGGGCTGGGATAGAGGTCGCGCAGATCCCATTCGGGCAGATCGCCGAACTCTGACGCAGCCGCGCGGCGCGTGTCGAAGACGGGACGGGTCTGGAAGGGCATGGCTCACCTCTGGTCTGTTCAGCCTCCATCTAGGGCGGGGGGGGGCGGCTGTGCAAGCCATGGGGCGGCATTTCCCGGCGTGATGCGGGGATTGGGTATTTGGGTCATGGTGAATGCGCAGGTCTGGGTTGCGCCGGTCGGTTGCGCAGGCGCTGTCGAGCCCCTAGGGTTCGGGGCAAAAAGGGGACGTAGATGACTTATTGCGTGGGGTTGCTGCTGAAGGCCGGGATCGTGCTGTTGTCGGATACCCGGACCAATGCCGGGGTGGACAATATCTCGACCTATCGCAAGATGTTTACCTTTGAAGTACCGGGTGAGCGGGTGATCGCGATCATGGCCGCGGGCAGCCTGTCGGTGACGCAGGCAACCATCGCCCGGCTGCGCGAGGCGATCGACGACCCAGAGGCGACCTCGGACACGTCGATCATGTTGGCCCATAACATGCTGGATGTGGTGACGATCATCGGCAATACGCTGGCCGATGTGCGGGCCGAGGTGGATCTGAAGCTGGCCGCAACCCACCAGCAGGCCAGTGCCTCGATGATCGTGGCAGGGCAACGGCGCGGGGGCGAGATGCGGCTTTACCTGATCTATCCCGAGGGGAATTTCATCGAGGCGACCGAGGACACGCCGTTCTTGCAGATTGGCGAACACAAATATGGCAAGCCGATTCTGGACCGGGTGGTCAGGCCGGACACATCGTTGGCGGACGGTCAGAAGGCGGCGCTGCTGAGCATGGATTCGACCCTGCGCTCCAACCTGTCGGTGGGGATGCCGCTGGATCTGGCGGTGATCCCGGCGGATCGTTGCGAGATCGGGACCCTGAAGCGGATCGAGCGGGATGACCCGCAGTTTCGGGCGGTGTCGGATGCCTGGGCGCGGACGCTGCGCGAAGGCTTTGCGCGAATCGAGCTTTAGGATACGAAAAGGCCGCGCGGCTGGAGACCGCGCGGCCTTTCGGGATTGCGGGGCTGGTCAGGCAGCGCGCGAGGTCAGCACGCCATCCACGGTCTTTTGCGCCTGCGCCTCATCGGCGCCAGAGACGGCGGCGACTTCGCGGGTCAGGCGTTCCAGCGCGGCTTCATAGAGCTGACGCTCGGAATAGCTCTGTTCGCGCTGGTCATCGTTGCGGTGCAGGTCGCGGACCACCTCGGCGATCGCCATCAGGTCGCCCGAGTTGATCTTCTGTTCATATTCCTGCGCGCGGCGCGACCACATGGCGCGCTTGACCCGGGCCTTGCCCTTCAGCGTGTCAAGCGCCTTGTTCACCACATCGGGGCTGGACAGTTGACGCATACCCACCTCGGCCGCCTTGTGGGTCGGCACGCGCAGGGTCATCTTGTCCTTTTCGAACGAGATCACGAACAGTTCCAGATGGATGCCGACGATCTCTTGTTCTTCGATGGAGACGATCTTGCCCACGCCATGGGCGGGATAGACGACGAAATCGTTGGGGCGAAACTCGGGCTTCTTGGTCTTGGTCATTCAGCGCATCCCTTGGAGGAGGCCCATGTCGCAAAAAAATCCCGGACCGAGGCTTGCGCCCCGGAGGTTCCGGGAGTTTTTTGCAAATTAATCCCTTCGGTGCGTAACGCGCCGCAAGGCTGACATAAGCATCCGTGCTAAATCCTGCGATCTTCATAGCACGAATCACCGGCGATTCCAACTGCGGCAAGGGATGTCGGCCCCTTTCCGCGACGGTATTCATGCAAAATTTCCCGCTTTTGGCCTGAAAGGGCCACCGTCAGGACGATTCGCCAATCTGGTCAGCTGCCTTCGCCGGGGTTGGGCGAAAAATACTTGGTCAGCTTGTCCTTTTCGCCGTCGAACTTCTCGTGTTCCGGCATCGGGTCCTTTTTCTGGGTGATGACCGGCCACAATTCCGCGTATTTGCGGTTGAACTCGACCCAGGCGTCCATGTCCGGCTCAGTGTCCGGGCGGATGGCATCGGCCGGGCATTCGGGTTCGCAGACGCCGCAGTCGATGCACTCATCAGGGTGGATAACCAGCGTGTTCTCGCCCTCGTAGAAGCAATCCACCGGGCAGACCTCGACGCAGTCGGTGTATTTGCACATGATGCAGTTGTCGGTGACCACATAGGTCATGGCAGTGCCTCTTTGTCCGGTGGCTTTGAGGCTTGGGGTTAATCCAAGCCCGGCGATCATTCAAGCGGCGATCCTGCCGCATCCTCTGCCTCGGCATCACGTGCCGGCGAGGCGGGTGGGTCAAGATCGAGATAAAGCGTCTGCGCCTCGGCGGCGGGGCCGCGGCGCTGGCCCAGCGCCGCGATGCGGATCACCCGCACCTGATCGGCTTGCAGGAAGGTCAGCGTATCGCCTGCGCCAACCGCGTAGCCCGGTTTCAGGCAGCGATTGCCGTTCACCCGCAGCGCGCCCTCGGCGATCATTGCGCAAGCCAAGGGGCGCGAGCGGAAAAACCGCGCCTGCCACAGCCATTTGTCCAGCCGGATGGTGGGGCGGGGGCCGTTTTGGCCCGCCGCCTGCTTCGAATCGGCATTGGGCCGATACTTCGCCACTTACACTTTGCCCTTCAGGGCCAGCAGTGCTGCGAAGGGATTGTCGGGGTCGATCGGCTTTTCGGGGCGCGGCGGGCGGGCCTCGAAATTGCGTGGGCCCTGATCCTTGCCGCCATGTTTGCCACCCGGCTTGCCGCCGTGCTTGCCACCCTTGCGGTGATCGCCGTGCTGACCCTCGGGCTTGCCGCCCTCGTGACGGGGCTTGCCCTGGGGCCGATCACCGCGCGGCTTGCCTTCGGGCGCGCCTTCACGCGGACCTCGCTCGCCTTGCGGGCGGGCATCGCGGCCAGCCCCTTCGCGGCCCCCCTCACGACGCGGCCCCCGGGCCGGACGATCACCGCGCGGTTCGCGCTTGGGCGCCCAGGTGAAGGTGTAGAACACCTCCATCTCGGGTGCCGCGGCCTCGGCACCCTCGGCGGGGGCATCGGTTGCAGGCTCGGCGTCCGGCAGGGGGGCCAGGATCGAGACTTCCTCGGGGATCGGGGCGGGCACCACGCCCTCGGGCGCAGGCGGCGGCGGGGCGGGTGGGGCCTTGACCTTGGCGCGTTCGCCCTTGTCGGCCTTGTAGCCCAGACCCTGCATCAGGTCGGCAAACTGCTCCAGCGTCATGCCGGTGATCGACAGCATCTCTGGCACGGCCTCAAAGCCCGCGCGGCTGTCCTTGCCGCGCAGCAGATCGGCCAGACGTTCCAGCATGTCGATGCGGATCGCGCGCGCGCCGGCGGGGCGATAGCCCGACAGCAGGTAATGCTCGCGCGGGACATCCGGCAGGTTGGGGATCGTCACCAGGCCGGGCGGCGGGCTTTCAGGGAACTCTTGCAGGCCCTTGGCCAGCGACCACAGCACCAGCCGCAGCCGGGTGGGCGCGGGTTTCAGCAGGGCCGGCAGGAAGATCGTGTATTGGCCGAACCGCACGCCATGCTTGCGCAGCGAGGCGCGGGCCTCCTGGTCCAGTGCCTTGACCTCTTCGGCCACGCTTTCGCGCGCGATCACGCCCAGACCTTCCATCAGCCGGAAGGCAAAGCCACGGGCCAGACCCTGCAGCGCCTCGTCACGGCCAAGCGCCAGCAGCGGCTCGTACAGCGCCGCAACCTTGCGGTCGATGAAATGCTGCAGGCGGCGGCGCACCTTTTCGGCGACCTCTGGCCCGGCATCTTCGTCCACAAAGGCCTCGACGCCCGGCTTCAGCGCCTCAGGGCCGGCCACCAGCTTGCCCACCGCATTGCCGCCCCACATCAGGCCGCCCTGCTCGGTGTAATCCATCTCGGTATCGGGCGCGTTGTAGAAGCGATCCGCCCGCAGATGGAACTCGGGCCGCAGCGCGGCCACCGCCGCCTGCCGCAGAACCTTGGCCTCCTCGGCCGAGCCGGAGGCATCCTGCCGGAACCGGAACCCCTCAAGACGGCCGACGAACTCGCCCTCGACCATCACTTCGCCCTTGTCATTCACCTCGGCCACAAGGCTCTCCTTCTGTTTCAACCGGCGCATCAGCACAGAGGTGCGCCGGTCGACAAAGCGTTGAGTCAGCCGCGCGTGCAGCGCATCCGACAGGCGGTCTTCTACAGCGCGAGTTTCGTCGCGCCAATGGGTTTCGTCTTCGACCCAGCCCTTGCGCTGGGCGACGTAGGTCCAGGTGCGGATGAAGGCCAGCCGTTTCGAGATCGCGTCGATGTCGCCATCGCTGCGGTCGATCCGCGCGATCTGCCGCGCCAGCCAGTCGGCGGGCACCCGCCCCTCGCGCAGAAAGCCGAAGATCCGGGCCAGAAGCTGAAAATGGTCGCCCCCGGCATTGGCGCGGAAATCGGGGATGCGGCAGACGTCCCACAGCAGTTTCACAGCCTGCGGGCCGCGGATTCGGTCGGCCAGATCGGGCATCTGGCTGAGCGTCTTCAGCGCCGCCAGATCGTCGGATTCGCGCGTACGCGCCAGCCATTCATTCTCGGTCGGGCGCTCCAGCGCGGCAATCAGCCGATCGACCGAGCCGAAGTCCAGCGCGTCATTGCGCCACATCAGCTTGCGCACCGGGGCGAAGCGGTGGTTCTCGATTGCCTCGATCAGGTCTTCATCCAGCGGCGCTGCCTCGCCGGTCACGCCAAAGGTGCCGGCGTCGGTGTGGCGGCCTGCGCGCCCGGCGATCTGGCCCAGCTCATGCGGGAACAGCGGGCGCAGGCGGCGGCCGTCAAACTTGTGCGTCGCGGCAAAGGCCACATGGCGGATATCGAGGTTCAGCCCCATGCCGATGGCATCGGTGGCGACCAGAAAATCCACCTCGCCCGACTGATACAGCTCTACCTGTGCATTGCGGGTGCGGGGCGACAGCGCCCCCATAACCACTGCGCAGCCGCCCTTTTGCCGCCGGATCAACTCGGCAATGGCATAGACGTCATCGACCGAAAACCCCACGATGGCCGAACGCGGCGGCATCCGGCTGATCTTTTTCGATCCGGCCCAGGTCAGGGTCGAGAACCGCTCGCGGCTGATGAAGGTGACATTGGGCACAAGGGCCGCGATGGCAGGCCGCATGGCATGGCTGCCCAGAAACATCGTCTCGGTCAGGCCGCGGGCATGCAGCAGGCGGTTGGTGAAGACATGGCCGCGCTCGGGGTCGCCGCAAAGCTGGATCTCGTCCACCGCCAGAAAATCCGCGCCAATGCCCTCGGGCATCGCCTCGACGGTGCAGACCCAGTATTGCGTCCGCTCGGGCACAATGCGCTCTTCGCCGGTGACCAGCGCCACGCGGCTGACGCCCGCACGGGCTGCGATCTTGTCATAGACCTCGCGCGCCAGCAGGCGCAGCGGCAGGCCGATGATGCCCGAGCGGTGGCCCAGCATCCGTTCGATGGCATAATGGGTCTTGCCGGTATTGGTCGGCCCAAGAACCGCGGTCACGCGGGATTTGCTCAGCATCGGTGCCGATCCCCCGCATCGGTCAGAGACTGCTGCCCGAGGTCTTTGCCTCAAGCCGCGACACGGCTTCGATGACACCCTGCATGTGCGGATGCAAGGTCAAAGCGGCACGATAGGCCTCAAGCGCCTGCGCCGGGCGGTCGATCTCTTCGAGAATCATCCCGAAACCCGACAGTGCGCCGAAATGGCGCGGGTTCAGGGCCAGCACCCGCTGAAGGTCGGCAATCGCCGGGCCATAGGCGCCGGTCTGGAAAAAAACCGTGGCCCGCGCATTCCAGCCCTCGGCAAAATCTGGCGCATGGTCGGTCAGCGCGGTCAGGTGATCCAGCGCAGCCTCGAAGTCGCCCTGTTCGGCCGCCTTGCGCCCCCGCTCCAGCAGCAGGTCCATCGCGGCTGAACCCGAGCGTGACCAGATCCGCCAGATATCCGATTCGATCCGCACCGCCTCGGCGGCGCTGGCGCCTTGCAGGGTGGCAAACAGCCGGTCCAGCTCTGGCCCCACGGTTTCAGCCAAAGCCGCCCCGCCAAGGGCAAGCCATGCCGCAACGGCACAATTGAGTATCGGGGCAGGGACTCGCATAAGAGAATTGTAACCCATGCCCGCCAGAAGGAAAGGGCGGGTATCAGAACAGGACCCGAGGAGGCAGCGATGAGCGATGTGATCGACAAGGCGGTGGAGCGGCTGAATGCCAAGGTGCAGGGCTTTGACGGTCTGGCCAAGTTTGTGATTCCCGGCGAGGGGGCGATCATGATGGATGCAACCGGCGCGCGCGCAGCGGATGAAGAGGCCGATGTGACCATGACCGCCAGTGCCGAGGTGTTTCAGGCGATTCTGGAAGGCGAGATGAACCCGACCATGGCCTTCATGACCGGCAAGCTGAAGATTGACGGCTCGATGGGGCTTGCCATGAAACTGGCGGCTGTGCTGTGACAAAGGCCTGACACCGACAGGGGAGTGGGGGGATGGGATGCCGCAGGATCTGCAACTGACCCCCGCACCGCTGTTCGAAGGGCTGGCCTGCGGCCCGGCCGGCGGATCCGCGATGTGGCTGCCGACGCAAGACGGTCGTCGATTGCGGGTCTGCCATTGGCCCGTTCCGGCGCGACAGGGCAAGGGCACGGTGTTGCTGTTTCCCGGCCGCTCGGAATATGTCGAGAAGTATGGCCTTGCCGCGGCCCATCTGGTTGGGCGCGGCTATGACGTTCTGGTGATCGACTGGCGCGGGCAGGGTCTGGCAGATCGTGTCGTTGGCGACCGGATGCTGGGCCATGTCGATGATTTTGCTGAATATCAGCTGGACGTGCAGGCCCTGTGGCAAATGGCAGACCAGATCGGCGCGCCCGGCCCGCGATACCTTCTGAGCCATTCGATGGGCGGGGCAATCGCGTTGCGGGCGCTGATTGAGGGCTTGCCGGTGCGGGCAGCGGCGTTTTCGGCGCCGATGTGGGGGGTGCGGATCGCGCCGCTGTTGCGCCCCATCGCCGCACCCACGGCGGCGACCCTGACCCGGATCGGCGCCGGGCGGCGCTATGCGCCGTCAACCGGCAGGGTGAACTATGTGATGCTGGTGCCATTTGCCGGCAATATGCTGACCTCCGACCGAAAGATGTGGGACTGGATGGTGGGCCATCTGCGCGCGCATCCGGAACTGGGGCTGGGGGGGCCTAGCCTCGCCTGGCTGGACGCGGCGCTGCGCGAGTGTGTGGCGCTGGCGGCCCAGCCTGCGCCGGAGGTGCCGGCGCTATGCGCCGTGGGCGGACGGGAGCGGATCGTCGAAGTGGCGCCGATCCGGTCGCGCATGGCCAGATGGCCGGGGGGGCACCTCGTCGAATATCCCGGCGCCGAGCATGAGGTGATGATGGAAGGCCCGGCGGTGCGGGACCGTTTTCTCGACCTCTGTGCCGATCTGTTTGACGCCCATCCCTGACCGTGCCGCGGGGCGGCGGGCCCGGGCATGGGTATTTGGGTCATGGTGAATTCAGAGGGCTGCGACACAGGCGGCCAGCGCCGCTGCCTCGGCCAATTGCTGGCTGGCCCCCAGGATGTCGCCGGTCTGCCCGCCGATCCGGGCCCGCGCGACCGCAGCGAGGCCGAGCGCCGCCAAGGCGGCGGCAAGCGCCATGGCCAGGGGCGCGGACGTGGTGATAAGGGCGATCATAAGGGCGAGCGCCGCGGCCGCGGCTGCCGTGCCGGCTGCCGGCCGGCCGGTCATGGCCGAGAGGCCGCGGTTGCGGGCATTGGGCAGTGCCGCCGAGATCACGGCCATCGGCGCGCGGGCCAGGCAGGCGGCGGCAAGCAGGCCCCCCCATTGGTCCGCCGCAAGAAGCGCCGCCAAGGCCTGCCAGCGGATCAGGGTCACGAAGATCAGCGCCAGCACGCCATAGCTGCCAATGTGGCTGTCCTTCATGATCTCAAGCCGCCGCGCCGGGGTCTGGCCGCCCCACAGCCCGTCAAACGTATCGGCCAGTCCATCCTCGTGCAGCCCGCCCGTGGCGGCAGCCATCGCCGCCAGCGCCAGGGCTGCGGCGATCGGTGGGCCGAGGGGTACTGCAAGGGCCGCCATAGCTGCCCCGATGCCGCCCACGGCCAACCCCGCCAGCGGCCAGGCCCAGGCGCCTTGCGCACCATGGCGGGCGGGCAGGCGGGCGGGGACGGGCAGGCGGGTCAACAGCATCAGCGCGCCGGTGATATCGGCAAGCCGTTGCCGGGCGATCTGAGCCATGTCGTGATCCATAGCTGCGCTGTCCAATTTGCTGTGGCAGGTGATGTGTCCAAACGCTAGAGCTTGTGGCGACAACGATCAAGACGGTGATGCCATGCCTGCCCCTTTCGCCACGCTTTCCGAATTTCGCGCCCTGCTGGCGGCCCATCCGGCCCCGGATGCCGGCGCGGTTGAAGCCGCGCGCGCGCGCAACATGCAGTTGACCAAGCCGCCGGGCGCGCTGGGCCGGCTGGAGGATCTGGCGATCTGGTATGCCGGTTGGCGGGCCGATCCGCGCCCGACGCTGGCGCATCCGCAGGTGATCATCTTTGCCGGCAATCACGGCGTGGTGGCGCAGGGCGTCTCGGCCTTTCCGGCTGAGGTGACGGTGCAGATGGTCGCGAATTTCGAGGCTGGCGGTGCCGCGGTCAACCAGTTGGCGCAGGCTTTCGGGGCCGAGATGTCGGTGGTGTCGCTGGAGCTTGCGCGTCCCACCGCCGATTTCACCACGGGTCCGGCCATGACCGAGGTCGAGGCGGTGGCGGCGCTGGCGGCGGGCTGGCAGGCGGTGAACCCGGCGGCGGACTTGCTGGTGGTGGGCGAGATGGGGATTGGCAACACCACCTCGGCTGCGGCCATTGCCCATGCGCTGTTTGGCGGCACGCCCGGCGAATGGACCGGGCGCGGCACTGGCGTCGATGATGCAGGTCTGGCCAACAAGACCCGCGCGGTCGCGGCGGGTGTGACCGCCAATCCCGCGCGCGACCCCTTGCAGGTGCTGGCGGCGCTGGGCGGGCGTGAGGTGGCGGCGATGGCCGGCGCGATTGCCCGCGCCCATGACCTGCGGATCCCGGTGATCCTCGACGGGTTCATCTGCTGTGCGGCCGCCGCCGTGCTGGCCGAGGCTGCGCCGGGGGCGCTCGATCATTGCGTTGCGGGCCATGCCAGTGCCGAGGCCGCCCATCGCGCCTTGCTGAACCGGCTGGGCAAGGCGCCGCTGCTGGATCTGGGGCTGCGGTTGGGCGAGGGCTCGGGCGCGGCGCTGGCGATCGGCATCTTGAAAGGCGCCATCGCCTGCCACTCGGGCATGGCCAGTTTTGCCGAGGCGGGCGTTTCGGCCGGTTGATCACTCGGCGGCGGTCTGTCCCTCGGTCGGGTCAGACGCTGCCTGCGCGGGCGACAGATCGTCGAGGATCGCGGTCTCCAGATCGCGGTCCAACTGCCGGGCGCGCTCGACATAGGCGGTGTTGAGGTGCAGCGGTATCGCCGGGTCCCACACCTCGGCCATCTCGCGCAGGGCGGCCCGGTCGACGCGGTAATAGGTCTGGGACAGCTTGGCTGCCTCGTATTCTGAGAAACCCATGTTTTCCAGGACGTACCGACCGGCACGGATCGAGCTGTCGAAGGTCTCGCGCACGATGTCATTGGCGCCGGCCTGGAACAGTTGATAGACATGCACCCGGTCATGCGCGCGGGCCACGATATGCAGGTCGGGGCGCTGGCTGCGGGCATAGCGCACGATCTTGGTCGAGTTTTCGACACTGTCCACGGCCACCACCAGCACCTGCGCCTCGGCCAGACCGGCGGCCTGCAGCAGCTCGGGCCGCGAGGGGTCTCCGTAATAGCCGCGAATGCCGAAGCGGCGCAGCCGTTCCAGCGCGTTGGCATCACTGTCCAGAACCACCGTGGACAGCCCGGCCGAGCGTGCCATGCGGTTGACCACCTGTCCGAAGCGGCCGATCCCGGCGACGATGACCGTGCCACTCTCTTCGATCCGGTCCGCCTCGCGGCGCGGTTCGTTTGGTCCGTGGCGACGCGACAGCCATTCATAGGCCGAGAAGGCCAGCGGCGTCAGCAGCATCGACATGGCGATCACCAGATGGGCGCGCTGGCCTTCCTGGGCCGAAAGGATGTCGAAGCCCAGCGCCACGCTGACCACCAGAAAGCCAAACTCGCCCGCCTGTGCCAGCCCCAGCGCGAACAGAAAGCGGTCGCGCCCTTTCATCTTGAAGGCGATCGCAATCACCCAAAGCACCGCCGCCTTGACCGCCATCAGCGCCAGCGTCAGCGCGATGATCCGCGGCCATTGGCTGGCCAACACCGTCATGTCGATGGACATCCCCACCGTCATGAAGAACAGCCCCATCAGAATGCCCTTGAAGGGGCGGATCTCGGCCTCGATCTGATGACGGAACTCCGAGTTGGCCAGAACCACACCGCCGATGAAGGTGCCCAGCGCGGGCGACAGCCCCACCATCATCATCAGGAAGGCGATCGACACCACCATCAGCAGAGAGATGAAGGTCGACATCTCGGGCAGGTGCGAGGCGTGGACAAAGCGGAACATCGGTCGCGACAGAAAGTGGCCGGCCAGCACGATCACCACCACGACCGCCAGCGTCAGCGCGGTTGCAGCCCAGCCCGGCAGGGACTGGATCAGGCTGAGGATCGGCTCGACTGCGCCTTCGGCGCCGTCGACCGGGGGGGCGGCGCTGTGCGTGGCCAGCAGCGGCAGGATGGCCAGCAATGGCACCACCGCAATGTCCTGTGTCAGCAGGACCGCAAAGCTGGCCCGCCCGCCGGCGGTGCGCATCAGGCTGCGTTCATTCAGGGTCTGCAAGACGATCGCCGTCGAGGACAGCGCCATGAGGCCGCCCAGGGTCACCGCCGCCGAAGGGGTGACGCCGATGGCGATCAGCACCGCGGTCAGCGCCGCAGTGGTCAGCACAACCTGTGCCCCGCCCATGCCGATCAGCTTGCGCCTCATGTCCCACAAGGTGCGGGGCGTCATTTCCAGCCCGATCAGGAACAGCATCATCACCACCCCGAATTCGGAGAAGTGTTGAAGATCAGCCGTATCCGGGCCAGCCAGCCCGGTGATCGGGCCAAGCGCAAGTCCTGCCGCCAGATAGCCCAGCACCGATCCGAGCCCCAGCCGCGTGGACAGCGGCACGAGAATCACGGCAGCGCCGAGGTAAAGGCTGGCCTGAAACACAAAATTTTCCATGCCTGCACTATCCGCGGCAAGGGCTGCCTGCGCAACCAATCCTGTTGTCACGGTTTGCGGCGGATTGTTTCACCACCGAAAGCAACGCGCGGGCCAGTGGCGCCCGAAGCACCGTCAGCTGCGCGGCATTTTAAGGGCCAGCATCCGGCCGCCTTTCTGATAGCGCAGTTCGGTATCGGTGATCGCTGCGACAGTGCCGCCATCCAGACGGTCGCCCACCTTGACCTTCTTGTATTGCCCCGAACCCAGCCGCACCAGCGCATGGCGTTTCGAGGCGGTGCCGTAGATGCCGATCAGGTTGGTCTGGCGCAGGTTGATCGCATTGCGGAAGGTGGCATTGCCCGCGACCGTGCCCGATTGCGGCGAGACGCGGTTGGAGGCCGGGGCTTCGGGCTCGTCATCGGCTTCGGGCGACCGGAAGATCGTCGGCTCGGGCGAGGCCGAAGGTTTGCGGCGGGCCGGGGCTGCGGCCACTGGCTCGGGTTCTGGCTGCGGTGCGGCCCGCGGCGGCGGGGCGGCTGCGATCGGGATCGCGGCGGGCGGAGGCGCGGGCGTGACGATCACGGCGGGCTCGGGCACGGGCATGGCCAGCGCCTCCTGCACGGCGGCCGATACGGCGCTTTCCACCGCGCGCGTGAAATCGGCGGGGCGTGCCTTGGGGCGCGAGGTAATGGCCACGGCCAGCGGGCTGATCGGACCATCAGGGATCGCGGTTGCGGCGGTCTCGGCCTCGTCTTGCGGCTCGGCTGCGACATCGGCAGCCGGGGCGGAAAGCGAGGCATTGGCGGTAGACAGACGGGCGGCCGCGGCCAGTTGGGTGACCGAAGCCGGGCGCGGCTGCGGGCGGCGGGTGGTCATCCGCGCCTCAGGCGGGATGTCGGTCACGATTGTTTCGGCCTCGGCTGTGGCGGCCTGCAGCACTTCGGCAGGCACCAGACCCTCGGGGCGCGGTTTCGGCTTGACGTTGGCAAGCGCCGGATCGGCAGGCGGCATCGGCGCCGCACCCTCGACATCGGGCGCGGGTTGCGCATCGGGCGCGGCAGGGTTGCCCTCTGCGGGCGCAACTGCGGCAGGGGAGGCCTCGGCAGGGGCGGCCTCGGCTGGGACGGCAGTCTCGGCGGCGCGGGCGGCAGCGGCGTCGATCACCGATTGCGGGCGTGGCGGGGGGGCGGGGTCCGGCTTGCCGGCGATCACGCGATATCCCTGCGGCGTCACCACACCTTCCGGCGTCGGCACGACCAGCCCACGCTCGTCAAATTGCAGCACCGTCCCGAAAGGTGGTGGCGGGGCAGGGGCGGGCGGTGCGGCATCCGCAGCGGCGCTTGCCGCGGGCGGGGCCAGCGGGTCGGGGATCACGGCGGGCTGATCGGCATTGGCCAACAGCGTCTCGTCCTGATTGGTGCGGGCGGTGGCAGGTGCGCTGGCCGTGGCCGCCGCAGCGTCCGGCGTGGCCGGAGGCGGGCCATCGGTCGTCGCTTCGATGGTGTCAGCCGGGGTCTCAGTGGCGGCCTCGGCCGGAAGGGCGGCCAGATCAATGCCATCCGCCGCGGCCTCATCCTCGACCGCGACATCCGCGACCGCTAAATCCTCGGCGGCCGCACCGTCGGTCGGGGCAGGATCGGGCGCGGGCGCGGTGCCTTCGGCGGCCGGCTCGATCGCTGCAACCTCGACCGCCGGATCTTCGGGGGACAACAGCGTCAGATAGGCAGACCAAGCCGCAACCGCCGCCAAGGCCAGCAACAACAGCCCGACCAGCGCCGGGAACAGCCAGGCCGGCGCCCCGCGCCGCGGCATGGGCCGGGGGCGGAAGTCGGTCGGGCCCAGCCCCGAGGCGGCCTTGGCACTAAGCCCGCCAGCTTGGGCCGCAGCCTGTGCCTGTGCAGCGGTTGCCGTGGCCGTTGCCGGACGATCCTTGTCACGGCGCCTGCGAAGGGTCGACAGCGCCGCGCCCGAACCCGAGACCAGTGCCCCCAGCGCCTTGGCCCCGCCGGCCGCGGCGGCCCGGGCGGCCCGGCTGGCCGCCTCGGCGCCGGATTTGCCGGCGGCAGCGGGCGGCGCGGCAGTCTCGCGCTGCGCATGGGCGGGGGGCTGGCGATTGGCGCGCAGGGCGGCGCGGGCTGCTGGTTTTGCCGGGGCCGTCGCGGCGCGGCGGGTGGCGAAGGGCAGCGCGCCTTCATCGGTTTCGCCATCGGTTTCGCCGGGCAGATCCAACGCCAATACCGATGGCGTTGGCGCAGCGCCCGGCTGTCCGGTCGCGGCTTGCCGGCGCGCCAGCAGGGCCGGCGGAATCGCGGGGGGCAAGTCGTCCTCTACCGCCGGGTCCGTGACCTGCATCGGCCCCTCGCGCAAGGCCGCAGCCAGCGCATCAGCCAGCGCCGGAATCGGCGCGGTGGGCTGAGTGGCGTCGGCGGGCGGTGCGGCAAGCGGCACCTCGACTGCAGGCTGCGGCTTTGCCGTCACCGGTCTTGCCGGCGCAGGGACAGGCGTGGGTGTTGGCGCTGGCGCGGCAAACAGGTCGGGTTGCTGCGGTGGCGGGGGCGGCGGTGCCGGTTCGGGTTCGGGTTCGGGCTCTGCTGCTGCGGATTCCGCCACCGGCTCGGGCAGCGGTTCATGCGCAGGTTCCGACGCCACACCCGCTTCGACCTCGGTCGCTGCGGTTTCCTGTGGTTCGGGCTCGGGCGCGGCCTCTGCGGTCCAGTCGTCTGCTGCGGCCTCGGACAGGGGCTGCGCCGCATCGGGCAGGAACGGGTCAGGCTCGGCGTCCCAATCCGCGGCGACCGCCTCTGCGGCAGGCGCTGGCGGCTCAGGCTCCACCGGCAATGGCGCGACCTCAACCGGGGCTGCTTTGACCGCATCTTCAACTTGTTCTGCAACAGGCGCAGCGGCGGGGGCAGGATTGCGTGCCGCCTTGGCCCCCTCGCGCGCGGGGCCGCGCGTCGTGACCTGCACGGATACCTCGTCGCGCTCGATCACCTCGCCGGGTTGCAGCAGCTCTGCCGCGGCGGCGGTCGGGCCGAAGAAGGGCTCACCCTCAAAGTCGCCGCCTTCGGGGATCGCGGCAAAGCTGACCGGGTTGAAGCGATACTGGCTGGCAAAACCCTCCGCCTCTTCCAGCGTCTCGCGCGCGACCACGGCCACCTGAACCACCGGCCCGTCGCCCGACCAGTCAAACACCAGATCGTCCACCGCATAGGGGGTGCGGCCCTCCAGCGCGCGGCGGATCTGGGCAAAACGCGCATCCACATCCGGGCCTGGCGCCGGCACTTCGGTATAAAGGATCTGCGAATTCGGGATGATCAGCTTGGTGGCCACGCCATGCGGCGCCAGCCCCAGCGCCGAGCGGCGCAGATAGGTCAGCGCCTCGCCCAGATCGGGGTCGTCAAGCGCGGCCGAGCCCACCTCCAGCCAGCCCCGCGCGGTGCGGTGCAGCAGGACGATGCTCTCATGCGTCAGGTTCAGGGCGAAATTGGGTTTCATGCGGTTCGTCTGGTTCGGGGCCAAGCACTAGCACAGCCGGAGATATCCCGGCAGGCACTGCTGCGGGGCTGCGCCAGTTTAGGGCGGCTTTCCGCCGAAGGGAAGGAAAAGCCCGGCAATTCCCCCTTGTCCGCCGCATGGGGTATGCAAACCTTGCAGATGACGAACGCGCAACTGAAAGGACATCTGATGCGCCTGCCCCTAGCCCCGCTTCTGGCTGTTTCCCTTGCGCTGGCCAGCCCTGCCTTGGCCGAAGATCCCGCGCGCATCTCTGTCACCGGCGAGGGCGTGGTGACGGCGGCGCCCGATATGGCCGAAATCTCGCTGGCGGTGATGACCGAGGCGCCCACCGCTGCCGAGGCGCTGACCCAGAACTCGGTCCGCCTGGACGCGGTGCTGACGCGGCTGCGTGAAGCCGGGATCGAGCCGCGCGACCTGCAGACCGAAGGGCTGGGCCTCAACCCGGTCTGGACCGGGCATGATGCCGAAACCGGGCCGAAGATCACGGCCTACAGCGCGCAGAACGGTGTCAAGGTGCGTCTGCGGGATCTGGGCAAGCTGGGCGCCGTGCTGGATGCCGCGGTCGCGGATGGGGCCAACAGCTTGAATGGATTGACCTTTGGGGTGTCCAACGAAGACGCGCTGATGGATGAGGCTCGCCGTGCCGCCGTGGCCGAGGCCAAGGCGCGGGCCGAGTTGCTGGCCAGCGCCGCGGGCGTTACGCTTGGGCCGATCATCAGCATCTCTGAGGCCGCCGAAATGATGCCCCGGCCCATGCCGATGATGCGTGCCGCCGCCGAGGCGATGCCTGCCCCGCTTCCGGTGGAAGGGGGCGAGTTGGGGCTGTCGGCCAGCGTCAGCATCGTCTGGGCGCTGGAGCAGTAAGTGCGGCCCGCACTCACCAGACAACCGCCAGACAGCAAAACGGCCCCCGAGGGGGGCCGTTTTCATTCGGGTGGCCCGTATGATGGCACAGATCAGGCCGAGGCTGCGGCCAGCGCCTGATCCAGATCGGCGATGATGTCGGCGGCGTCCTCGATCCCGATCGACAGACGCAGCACGTTGGGCGCGGCGCCGGCGCGAATCTGCGCAGCCTCGTCCAGCTGGCGGTGCGTGGTGGAGGCCGGGTGGATCACCAGCGACCGCGTGTCGCCCAGATTGGCGACATGGCTGAACAGCTTGAGGTTCGCCACAACCTTCACGCAGGCGTCATAGCCGCCCTTGATCGCCACCGTGAACAGCGCGCCGGCGCCCTTGGGCACGATGCGGTTGGCGCGATCATGATAGGGCGAGGATTTCAGCCCGGCCCAGGTCACGGCCTCCGCCCGCGGATCGGCCTCAAGCCATTCGGCCACCTTGCGGGCGTTTTCGACGTGGCGGGCCATGCGCAGGCCCAGCGTCTCGATCCCCATCAGCGTGTAATGCGCGCCCTGCGGGTTCATGGTCATGCCCAGATCGCGCAGGCCCACGGCGATGGAGTGGAAGGTGAAGGCCATGCCGCCCAGGGCTGCGTGGAAGTTGAGGCCGTGATAGGCAGGCTCGGGTGCTGCCAGCGACGGAAACTTGCCCGAGGCCGACCAGTCGAACTTGCCCGAATCCACCACGATACCCCCGGTCACGGTGCCATTGCCGGTCAGGTATTTGGTGGCCGAATGCACCACCAGCGTTGCGCCATGCTCGATCGGGCGGCACAGCCACGGGGTGGCCGTGGTGTTGTCCACGATCAGCGGCAGGCCGACCTTGGTGGCGACCACCGCCACTGCGTCCAGATCCGTGACAACGCCGCCCGGATTGGCGATGGTTTCACAGAAGATCGCGCGGGTATCGCCATCCACCGCCGCCTCGATCGCCGCCGGATCGTCGAAATCGACAAACTTGCACGACCAGCCGAACTTGCGGATCGTGTTGGTGAATTGCTGGATCGTGCCGCCATAGAGGCGGGTCGAGGCCACGATGTTGCGGCCCGGCTCCATCAGCGGAAACAGCGCCATGATCTGCGCTGCATGCCCCGACGAGCAGCAGACCGCCCCTACGCCGCCCTCCAGCGCCGCCACGCGCTCGGCCAGGGCCGAAACGGTCGGGTTGGTCAGGCGGGAATAGATATAGCCCACCTCTTGCAGGTTGAACAAAGCCGCGGCGTGATCGGCATCGCGGAAGACATAGGCGGTGGTCTGATAGATCGGCACCTGCCGCGCGCCAGTCGCGGGATCGGGGCGGGCGCCGGCATGGATGGCCAGCGTGTCAAATCCGGGGGTGCGGGTCTCGGTCATGTGGTCCTCCCTTGGGGTCGGGCCGGAGGTTAGGCGCGGGCGCTTGGCCATGCAACCGACGATCCGCGCTGGCCATCACATTGTAAAATCTGCATCCGTGAAGGTCTCGTCCATCCGCAGCAGTGCCATCAGACCGTGTTGCACATTGTCGACCCGGATCGTGTTGTCATGCACCGCGGTGCGGATCGCGCCGCGCACGCGGATGCGGTGGTGGATCGAAAACATGTCGTCGCCATGGCGGAACTGCAATTGGCGCAGGGCGCGGGCGGCGCGCAGCAGGCTGATCCGGCAGGTCTCGGCCAGTGCCGGGTCATCGGTCGCGCGGGCATCGGCAAAGACCTCGACGATCCCCTCCATGTAGACGCCGATGGCCGAGGCATGGGGCGGGCCGAAATCGGGCCGGTCAGGCGCGAAAAAGCCGCCCTGCACATCCGCTGGCTGATCCGCGCCCTGTTGCAGCCCGATCAGCCAGCGGGTGATCTGCCGGGCAAAGGCGCGGGGGGCAGGGTCGCCTGTGACTTGGCTCAGCCGCAGCAGGGCTTGCGCCTGCCAGGGCACGAAAGCCGGGTTGGGCCGGGCCAGATGGAAAGCGCGGTAATGAGGGTAGGCCCGCGCCACCGCGGCCAGCGCGTCTGCCCGACCGGTCACCGCATGCAGGCGCATCAGCGCCAGCATCGCCTCGCCGGGATAGAAATTCTGGCAATCGTCGCGGCCGACGGGGCGCAGAAAAGTGGCAAAGCTGCCATCCGGGCGCTGCATCGACAGGATGTAAGCCGCCAGCCGGTCGCGCTGTCGGGCAAAGGGCGCGGGGTCCGGCAGATCGAGGATTGCGATCAGGGCCACGGCCGCCGCCCCCAACTTGACCTTTGGCCCTTCGAGGATCAGCCCCAGATCGCCGTCCTCGCGGTAGAATGTCTTGAAATTATGGGCGAAGTTGCGCGCCGCGGCCTCGGCCGCGCCCGGATGGCCCCGGCCGGCCAGCCGCGCCAGCGCGGCCGAGGCCATGAACTGCCGGATGGAATTGTTGGCGGTCGACCAACTGCCGCGGCTGGGCCAGTATTTATAAGCGCAGGCCCCATCCGCTGCCACTGCCCGCACCAGCCAATCGGCCATGCCGTCGCGCAAATCCGTCAGCCGCGCCCGCGTCAGTGCCGCCTGCGGGACGATCCGCTGGCCGCGATACAACGCCAGCCCGCGGCCCGCAGGCAACTCGATCAACACCGAGCGCGCGGGGAAGGCCAGCGCCGTGGCCCCTTCTGGCGAGGGCAGGCCCAGATCGCGCGCCAGCCGATCCAGTGCGGAGGCCGGGCGCAGGTTCTGCGCCAGCACTTCCAGTGGCGTCAGGCGGGCGCGGCGGTGGCCGGCGCGCAGCTCCAGCCCGAACAGGCCGCGAAAGGCATCGCTGCGGGCACGGCTGAGATCCAGCGGCCCCAGCGGCTGCGCGGGGCCGGGCAGCGTCAGCAAGGCCGCATCCGGCATGGACCGCCCGCCCGCCGCAAGGCCCGCCTGGGCCTGCCTGACCAGCGTCGCCACTGCCTCAGCCAGCCCGACGCCACGGCCCCAGCCGGCAAACAGAATGCGACCGGCGCGGCGCACCTCCAGCCGCGCCTCGGTGGCCGAGGCCAGATGCGGGGGCAGGGGCGGGGCCGCGCCTCCGGCCCAAACGGCCTGCAGATGTGCAGCCAGCGCCGCAGCCTCGGTCGGGGTGGCGGTCACTGGCGGCAAGTCACACCAGCACGATATCCGCAGCCGTCACCACCGCGCCGGCCTGAAGGTCGGCCACCATGACCGGGGCTGTCGCATTGGTGCCATCGGCATCGAACCACAGCGAGCGGTCGGTGGTGCGGAAGATGAAGCGGTCGTTCAGATCGCCGGCCTGATTTGTCGTGGCCGTGCGGAATTGCCCGGCCGCCAGCGCCCCCGCCACCAGCCCGCCGCCGAAGGCCGCGGCAGTGATGTGGAAGATGTCGTTGTTCCCGGCGACATTGCTGAAATCGGTGATGATATCCGGCCCCTCTGTGGGGGCCGTGAAGATGAAACGATCATTGCCCGCGCCGCCGGTCAAGGTGTCCGTGCCCGCGCCGCCGGTCAGAAAGTCAACCGCGCCAAATCCCATCAGCCGGTCATTTCCCGCATCGCCCAGCAGCCGGTCCACCGCCACGCCGCCCATGGCGGTATCGTTGCCATCCCCCATCCGGGCCTCGCCCACCAACCGGCCGTTGCGTCCGTCATAGCGGTCATTGCCGCCTCGAAGCACAAGGTCTCCGATCATTTGGCCATTGTTGGTGATGCGGTCGATCGCAACGGAGCCGTCCGAAAAGACCGCGTACGTGCCGCCCTCGATGATGCCGTCTGCGGTGTTCAGCAGGGTGATGGTCGCCGTTTTTGTCACGCTTTCCAGATAAACACCATAGGTCCCGCCGATGATCTCGCCAGAGTTGGTGACGGTCTGGCGATTTTCGCCGGAGGTTGATGTGGCAGAGGTGAAAAGACCATAGGTGCCGCCGAACAGCCCGCCGGCCGTGTTTACCGTAAGGGTGTTACCGAAGACGATTGCTGCAAACCAGTCGCCACCGATGATCCCTGTCTCGGTGACGGTCAAGCTGCCAGACGTCGTGTCGTTTGCCCCCACCCGCGCCCCTCCCGAGGCGGCAAAGACCGATCCGGCGACGCGCAAGGAAACGGCGCCAGCGCCGTCCGCGGCGTTGATGGCGTCGCCAGTGCTGGCGGTGATGGTGGCCCCCCGGGCGATCAGCATGGTTTGCCCATTGAGGAGGGTCAGCACGTCGTTGGTCCCCGTGCGGGAAGTGGCGATGACTCTCAGTGACATGACGAAATCCTTTTTGTCAAGCAGCGTGTTGCGGTGTCACTCGTTACGCATCAGACGATCAGGAAATCGAGAAAGCTCATCGTGGCAGAGGGCTGAAGGTCGGCCACCATCACCGGCGTCGCCGTCCCGCGCCCATCGCGATCATACCACAGGGTTGTATCGCTCGTGCGGAAGATCAGCCGTTGCGCGTCCGTCTGGGCGGTATTGTCACCCCGCGCCACAAACTGGTTGGCCATCAGCCCGCCCGCCACCAGCCCGCCGCCAAAACCGGACGCCGAAAGGACAAAGCGGTCGTCATGCAGCACGGTATTGGTGAAATCATTGATGACATCTGCCCCTTCGCCGGGCCGATTGAACTGAAAGGCGTCGTTGCCCGCACCGCCCGTCAACGTGTCGCGGCCGTCGCCGCCGGTCAGCGTGTCATTGCCTGCCGCGCCGGACAGCGCGTCTGCGCCGCCCATCCCCCACAGACGGTTGCCGCCCGCGTCGCCGCGCAGCCGGTCTGCCCCGGATTGCGCGCCGATGATATCCTCGATCTGGAAATAGGCATCGCCCGCGGCCCGCCCGGTTGCGGCAAAACTGCCATCCAGCGCCAGCGACAGGCCGGGACCCGAGCGGAAATCCAGCCGGTCGCGGCCGCCACCACCGCCCCAGACCTCGGCACCCGCGCCGGGCAGGAAGGTGTCATCGCCGGCACCACCCAGCACTCGATCCTCGAGCAGACCGCCGCGATTGTCCAAACGATCATTGCCACCGCCCAGAACCACTTCGCCGATGATGCGGCCTCGATTCACGATCACGTCGGTGGCCGTAGCGGACTCGGACACCAGACTGTGGTCCCCGCCGAGAATCAGGCCGGTATTCACCAGGCGGAAGGTGCCAGTGTCGCCCAGACCACCGCGAGAGATGGCGGTGACCTGACCGACGATGGTGCCGCTGTTGTCGAGGGTCGAAACCGCGCTGCCGCCCGCGATCAGGGCCAGCCCGATCCCATTGGCGACCAGATCGCCGGCATTTTCGATGACCAGCCCGGTGCCGCGCAGATAGGCCGCCACTGCCGCGGCACGGATCGCGCCGGTCTCGGCCAGCTCAAGCCGCACGCCGACCGCCCCCCAATCCGCCCCAAGGATCATGCTATAGGCATCGCCCTGCAGAAGGCCGTGGACATAAACCTCGTGTCCCTGTCCCAGGCCCAGCACCGGCGCGCTTCCCTCGGACAGCAGGGTAACGTCGCGCGGCACGAACAGGTCATCGCCATCCGCAAGCTCGACAACGACGCCGAGGGCGGTGACAGAGGCGGGCGTGACGATCAGGGTCATGGGGGGCTCCGCTGCGGTAGAAGGCTACGTCGTCCATTCTATCAGCGATCCATGCGATCGTCACCGCGCCCGATCGTCACCGCGCCCAGAGGCCATCGCGTTTCAGGCGGTTGCGGATCATCTGTTCCTTGCGCGGCAGGTTCGCGCGGTCAAACATGGCCCGCGCCAGCTGTCCCTTGCCCTGATAGATCATCTTCTTGGCTGGCCCATGCGCCTTGAGCAGCTTTTTCACCGCGGGCATGCCGGCCGCACGTTCCAGCATCGCGACCACCGCGTCGCTTTCGCGGGCATAAAGCATCGGCAGCAGCCGGTAATGGCAGGTCACATCGCCATCCAGCCCGGCCAGATCCGCCCCTGGGCGCCCGCCACCGAAAGAGTGGATCACAAGGGGCAGGACGATCTGGTCAAGCCAGGGGTAAAGCGGCTGGCAGATCAGCTCCGCCGGCGGGTTGTCGCGCACCGCGCGCGCCCAGTCCAGAAACCGGTTGCCAAAGGCGCGGGGCGAGCGATGAAAGAACCAGCCTGCGTTGAAATACAGATAGTGCTGCCAGTAGTTTTCGGGCCAGCTGCGATCGAGCGAACTTTCAAAATCCAGACCAAAACGATCATAGAGCGACTTCCAGGTCTGTGTGAGGTCTGGCCCGTAAAGCTCTGATTGCGGCCAGGTATTCTCGCGCCGCATGGAGGCGGAGGGTTTGTCAAAATCGAACTTCAGCGTCGACAGATCGCCATGCACCAGCGTGTCGGTGTCCAGAAACAGGAAAGGCGCCTCGGGCAGATGGGCGATGGCCTCGATCTTGTTGCCATGGGGATAGCCGGCGCCGAAGACCTGCGTTTCAATGGGCAGGATCTCGGCCCCCAGATCGGTCAGCAGGGCGCGGACTTCAGGCTCGATCCGTGTATCTTCGCCGCCCCAGCGCGGCCCGGGCTGCGGCTCGGCCAGATACAACTTGCCGGAAAAGCCGGGATTGGACAGGCGCAGGCTGGCCGCCAGCAGCAGGGCCTCATATTGCAGCCGACCGCGCTGGGCCACCGCCAGAATGTTGAACGCCTCGGTCACTTGTCCGTCCCCATGTTCGGGCACGAGTGTTAAAGCGTGCGCGCCCGCCGCGCAATCTGCCGCAGGTGTATCTGGTTCAATCTGTTGGAGAAGATGGTGGGCGACCCTGGAATCGAACCAGGCACGAGTCGCCTCGGCGGAGTTACAGTCCGCTGCCGCACCTTGCAGCACGTCGCCCACTGGCGGCGGATGTAACCGGGTGCGCAGGGCAGGTCAAGGGGCCTTTGTCGGGTTTTTGCTTGCACCCGCCCGCTGCCCGCCGCATTGCTTCGGAAAAGACGAGGACTGGCCATGACCACCAAGAAACCCGCATGGGTGATCGACAAAGAACGCGCCCGCCGCGATGCCGCGCGTGAAACCGTCTGGCTGTTTGGCCTGCATGCGGTGCGCGACGCGCTTTTGAACCCCGCGCGCGAGAAACTGCGGCTGGTGGTGACCAAGAACGCGCTCGACAAGTTGGCCGATGCGGTAGACATGGCCGGAATCTCGCCCGAGGTGGTGGACCCGCGCAAATTCTCGGTGCCGATCGACGAGGGATCGGTGCATCAGGGGGCGGCACTTGAGGTCAAGCCGCTGAACTGGGGGCAGTTGGCGGATGTTGCCGTATCGGGCCGTGGCGCGCCGCTGGTGGTGCTGCTGGACCGGGTGACCGATCCGCATAACGTGGGCGCGGTGCTGCGCTCGGCCGAGGTGTTCGGGGCGCGCGCCGTGATCGGCACCCTGCGCCATTCGGCCCCCGAGACCGGGGCGCTGGCCAAGACCGCCTCGGGCGCGCTGGAGCGTCAGCCCTATCTGCGGGTCACCAATCTGGCCGATGCCATGGTCGAGCTGCGCGCCATGGGCTATGTGCTGCTGGGTCTGGATGGCGAGGCCGAACAGACCGTGGACGAGGCCGTGGCTGCCGCAGGCACAAGGCCGATCGCGCTGGTGATGGGCGCCGAAGGGCCGGGCCTGCGCGAAAAGACCCGCGAGACCTGCGACGCGCTGGTGCGCATCCCCTATGCCGGCGAATTCGGCTCGCTCAACGTCTCGAATGCGGCGGCGGTGGCGCTGTATGCGGTTTCCCGCCGATAAGAACATCACGGTCGCGCGAGGGGGCTTAAATCCCGCACGGCAGTGCCTAAGTTGGATGACGAGGATAGGCCCGGAACGCCTGTCCGTTCCTACTGTCCCTCGTTCCGCACCTTGGCGCCCCGGTCAGACCGCGGGCGCCTTTTTCATGGACGGGCCATGTGCGCCGTGGCAGGTTGCGGACATGACCGACGCAGACATCCCCCGCATCCTGTCCGAATGCCGCACCATCGCCCTTGTGGGCTGGTCGGCCAAACCTGATCGCCCCAGCCACGCGGTGGCAGCCTTTCTGGCTGCTCGTGGATATCGGGTGATTCCTGTCAATCCCGGCCTCGAGGGGCAGGTTGCACCCTGGGGCGAGGCCGTGCGCGGCAATCTGGCCCAGGTGGGGGCGGTGGACATGGTCGATGTCTTCCGCCGCTCTGAGGATGTGGGGCAGGTGGTCGATGACGTTCTGGCGATGGAGCCGCGCCCGCGCGTCTTGTGGTTGCAACTGGGGGTGTGGGATGCGGCATCGGCAGACCGCGCCCGTGCCTCCGGGCTGGAGGTTGTCGAGGATCGCTGCCCCAAGATCGAAATCCAGCGTCTGGGCCTGCCGCCTTTGGCCTGACGGCCGGCGGCGTCAGCCCCGCGCTGCCTTTTCGGCAATCCCGGACGTGCCGTGGCGGCGGGCAAGCTCGGCCTCGACATCGGCCAGCGTCAGATCGCGCGCGGCCAGCATCACCAGCAGGTGATAAAGCGCGTCGGCGGCCTCGCTGACCAGCCGGTCACGGTCGCCCTTGACGGCCTCGATGATCGCCTCGATCGCTTCTTCCCCGAATTTCTCGGCGCATTTTTCCGGCCCCTTTGCCAGAAGTTTCGCGGTCCAGCTGCTGTCCGGGTCGGCGCCGCGGCGCGATTCGATCGTGGCGGCAAGGATTTGCAGCGGGGTCATCACAGCCTCACCGGAATGCCGGCGGCGGCCATATGGGCCTTGGCCTCGCCGATGGTATAGGTGCCGAAATGGAAGATCGAGGCCGCCAGCACCGCCGAGGCATGGCCCTCTTTCACGCCCTCGACCAGATGGTCCAGCGTGCCGACCCCGCCCGAGGCGATCACCGGCACCGGCACCGCATCGGCAATCGCGCGGGTCAGGGGGATGTTGTAGCCGCCCTTGGTGCCATCGCGATCCATCGAGGTCAGCAGGATCTCGCCCGCGCCCTTGGCGGCGACGGTGCGGGCAAACTCGACCGCATCAATGCCGGTGGGCTTGCGCCCGCCATGGGTAAAGATTTCCCATTTCCCCGGTGCCACCGTCTTGGCGTCGATCGCCACCACGATGCACTGGCTGCCAAAGCGGTCAGCGGCGCGGGCCACCACATCCGGGTCAGCCACCGCAGCGGAATTGAACGAGACCTTGTCGGCCCCCGCCAGCAACAGCGCCCGCACATCCTCGGGCGTGCGCACGCCACCGCCCACGGTCAGCGGCATGAAGCACTGTTCGGCCGTGCGGGTCACCAGGTCGAACATCGTGCCACGGTTTTCATGGGTGGCGTGGATGTCGAGAAACGTCAGCTCGTCCGCGCCCGCGGCGTCATAGGCGCGCGCGGCCTCGACCGGGTCGCCGGCGTCGATCAGGTTGACGAAATTGACGCCCTTGACCACACGGCCATCGGCGACATCAAGGCAGGGGATGATCCGGGTTTTCAGCATGGGGTCAGGTTTACCGGGAAAAGCCCGCCCCGGAAAGAGGGCGAAGGCGCCATCTTAGCCAAAGAGCACTTGTCAAAGGCTAGTGCGATGGTTTTCCTGGCCAGATGACAAGGTTGATCCTCCTGCATCGGGCGGACTCGATCTACGAAGACCGACCGGACAGCCAATATGATTTTCCCAAGCAATACCTCAAAGCCGTGCAAGAGGCTGTTGGGGATTGGATCATTTATTACGAGCCAGTGAAGGCAGGCCCTCTGGGCTATTTCGCTGCAGCAAAGATTTCTGCAGTCATACCAAAGCCGGGTGAGCCGGGCCGGTATTTGGCCTTGATCCAGCCGGGCAGCTTTCTGCCCTTTGATCGAGAGGTGCCGCGATTGCTGGAGGGCCGCCCGTTGGAAACCGCGCTGACCGCAGAGGATGGCGGCCCCAAAGCCGGTGGCGCGCAGCAACTGGCGGTGCGCCGCATACCGGAGGCCGAGTTTGCGCGGATCATCCGTCTGGGCTTGCCGCAGGACTTGATCGCGATGGAAAAGCATCGCTATGATCCCCAAGGCCACGCGGCCATGGAAGGTGCCGCGGTGTTCGAACGTCCAATCATCGAACGTCTGACCAGCCGGCCCTATCGCGATGTCGCCTTTCGTCGCAAGGTCCGAGAGGCCTATGACTACCGCTGCGCCGTCTCTGGCCTACGGTTGCGCAACGGAGGGGGGCGGCCTGAAGTCCAGGCCGCGCATATCCGTCCGGTTGAGCATCAGGGCAGTGATTCCGTCCGAAACGGCTTGGCCTTGTCGGGCACGCTGCACTGGATGTTTGACCGTGGCCTGATCTCGGTTGCGGAAGACCATACAATTCTCGTCTCGCGCAACAAGGTGCCGGCCGAGGTCGTGGACCGGCTGATCCGGCCGCAGGGGCAGGTGTGGTTGCCAGAGGACAGGCGCAACTGGCCCCATCCCGATAACCTGCGCTGGCATCGGGAGAATATCTTCGGTCAGGTCATGGGAGACGAGCCGACGCCGTGGGGCTGAAGCTCAGCCCTTCAGCGCGGCCAGCGCCCCAGCCAGATCAATAGCCCCGTCATAAAGCGCGCGGCCCGAGATCGCGCCGGCGATCACGCCGGTGTCGCGCAGCGCGAGCAGATCCTCCATCCGGCTGACCCCGCCCGAGGCGATCACCGGGATCGCGACCGCGCGGGCCAACGCCTCGGTCGCCTCGATGTTCGGGCCCTGCATCGCGCCATCGCGGTCGATATCGGTATAGATGATTGCGGCCACACCGGCGTCTTCAAAGCTGCGGGCCAGATCGGTGGCCTGCACGGTGGTTTCTTCGGCCCAGCCCTTGGTGGCGACAAAGCCCTTGCGGGCGTCGATTCCGACGGCAACCTTGCCGGGGAAGGCGCGCGCGGCCTCGCGCACCAGATCCGGGTTTTCCACCGCCACCGTGCCCAGGATCACGCGCGACAGGCCCTTGGACAGCCACAACTCGATCGTCGCCATGTCGCGGATCCCGCCGCCCAGCTGGGCAGGCACCGTGACCGCGGCAAGGATCGCCTCGACCGCCGCGGCATTGACCGGCTGGCCGGCAAAGGCGCCGTTCAGGTCGACCAGATGCAGCCATTCGCAACCCGCCTGCTGAAACTTCAGCGCCTGGGCGGCCGGATCGTCGCCAAACACGGTCGCGGCCGACATTTCGCCGCGCAGCAGACGCACGCATTGCCCATCCTTGAGGTCGATGGCGGGGTAAAGGATCATCGGCGGTCTCCGCTATGGCTTGCGCGCATGGGCATAGACGCAAAGCGCGGTCCCTGTCCAGCACGGCAGGACGCCACTGGCGGACCCGACGTCATGCTTGCGGGAATCCGTGTCCCGTGCCGATCATCGCCGCAGAGGATCTGGGGAGGAGGAAACCCGATGAAACACTGGATGATCGCAGTGGCATTTGCGGCCCTGGCCGGGGCGGCAGCGGCCGACCCGCTGGAGGGGGTGTGGCAGACGCAGGAGGATGACGGCGCCTATGCCCATGTCACCATTGCGCCTTGCGGGCCGGCCTTTTGCGGGCATATCACCCGCAGCTTCAAGGCCGGGGCCGAGTTCGCCTCGCCCAATAACGGCAAGCAGATCGTGATCGACATGGTCCCGGCCGGGGCGGGTGCCTATGAAGGCAAGGTCTGGCGGCCCTCGAATGGCAAGACCTATGTGGGAAAGATCGGCCTCAATGGTGATGCGATGAAGCTGTCGGGCTGCGTGGCCGGCGGGCTGATCTGCGCCAAGCAAAGCTGGAAGCGGGTGAAGTGAGGTAAGGGGGCAGCGCCCCCTTACGGTTTCCAGCGCAGGAAATTGCCGATCAGGCGCAGGCCGGTGGACTGGCTTTTCTCGGGGTGGAACTGGGTGCCGACCATGGTGCCGGTGCCGATGATCGCGGTGATCGGCCCGCCATATTCGACATGCGCCAGCAGATCGGCCGGGTGCGCCACGCGGAAGGCATAGCTGTGGACGAAATAGGCGTGATCGCCGGTGGCGATCCCCGCCAGCACCGGATGGGGATTGTCGATCACCAGATCGTTCCAGCCCATATGCGGCACTTTCAGCGCCGGATCGGCCGGGATGATGCGTGTCACCTCGCCCGAAACCCAGTCAAAGCCGGCTGTATCTTCATATTCGCGGCCCCAGGTGGCCATCATCTGCATGCCGACGCAAATTCCAAGGAAGGGCCGGCCCTTCACGCGCACGGCTTCCTCGATCGCTTCGAACAAGCCGCCATGCGCGCCCAGCGCCTTGCGGCAGGCCGGAAAGGCGCCGTCACCCGGCAGCACGATCCGGTCGGCGCGGGCCACATCTTCGGGGCGCGACGACACGATCACATCGCCCGCGCCCGTCTCGACCGCCATGCGCTGAAACGCCTTTTCAGCCGAGTGCAGGTTGCCGCTTTCGTAATCGACCAGAACGGTCAGCATCACAGCGCCCCCTTGGTCGAGGGGATCATGCCGGCGCGGCGCGGGTCTGGCTCGACCGCCGCGCGCAGGGCGCGGGCCACGGCCTTGAAGGCGGCCTCGGCGATGTGGTGGCTGTTGAAGCCGTGGCGCAGGTCGAGGTGCAGCGTGATGCCGCCATGGGTGGACAGCGCCTGAAAGAACTCGCGCACCAGTTCGGTGTCGAAGGTGCCGATCTTGGCGGTGGGGAAGGGGATGTTCCAGACCAGGAACGGCCGGCCCGAGAGGTCCAGCGCACATTCCACCTGCGCGTCATCCATCGCCAGCCGGCATTCGCCATAGCGGCGGATGCCGCGCTTGTCGCCCAGCGCCTGCGCCAGGGCCTGACCCAGCGCGATGCCGCAATCCTCGACCGTGTGGTGATCGTCGATATGCAGATCGCCCTTGGCCTGCACAATGATGTCGATCAGCGAATGGCGCGACAACTGGTCGAGCATATGGTCGAAAAAGCCCACCCCGGTCTCCATCCGGCCCGCGCCCTCGCCATCGAGGTTCACCTCGACCGTGATTGCGGTTTCATTGGTGGTGCGGGTGATCCGGGCCTGACGCATGGGATGCTCCTTGCTGCTTGGCCGGGTGATAGCGCAGCGGGGGGCGTGGGGAAAGGGGCGATGCGGGGGGCAGAAAAGCAAAAGGCCTCCCGCAAGGGAGGCCGTTTTGATTGGAGCGGGCGATGAGATTCGAACTCACGACCCTAACCTTGGCAAGGTTATGCTCTACCCCTGAGCTACGCCCGCACTCCGTGGCGCGGGTTCTAGCGAAGGCGGCGGCGCTGCGCAAGAGGGTTTGCGGGAAAACGTTACAAATCCCGCAGGCACGTCGGAAGTTGCTGAAAAGACTAAGGAATGTCTTGATCGACGTGGCCGAGGCATCGCCCGATGGGCTGGCGCGATGGCAGAGGGATCAGGGCGCGGGTGCAAGAAAAAAGGCGCCCGAAGGCGCCATTTTCGGTTCCGACTGGAGCGGGCGATGAGATTCGAACTCACGACCCTAACCTTGGCAAGGTTATGCTCTACCCCTGAGCTACGCCCGCACTCCGTCTCGGTGAGCGGGGATTTATGAGATCACGCTGGGGGCTGCAAGGGAAAAATCAGTCACCAGCGAAAGATTTTCGCGCGGCCCTTTGCGCGGCAGGTTGGAACCGTTCTGCGCCCGGCAGGTTGTCTCGGCATGGAGCGGCACAGCCGCAGCAACCAAAGGAGACTGCAAATGAACAGCGATCAGATGGCTGGCAAGTGGAAGCAGCTGAAGGGCGAAGCCAAGATCCTCTGGGGCAAGCTGACCGATGACGAGCTGGATCAGGCCGAGGGTCACAAGGACAAACTGGCCGGTCTGGTGCAAGAGCGTTACGGCAAGACCCGCGAAGAGGCCGAGCGCGAAGTGGACAAGTTTCTGTCAGGCCGTTGATCCGGACGGCTGAACGGAAAAGGGGGGCCGATGGCCCCCCTTTTTACGGTGCGAGGGGCTGCCTCACTCCAGTTCGATCAGCAGATCCTTGGCCTCGATCTGGCTGCCGGTCTGGACGTGCAGAGCCTTGACCGTCGCTTCGCGGTCGGCATGCAGGCCGGTCTCCATCTTCATCGCCTCGATCGTCAGCAGCAGGTCGCCCGCGCGCACCTTCTGGCCCACGGTGACCGCGACCCCCGCGACCGAGCCCGGCATCGGCGCGCCGATATGGTTGGAATTGCCTTCCTGCGCCTTGGGTTTGGCGGCGGTCTTGGCTTTCACCGCCCGGTTCGGCACCCGTATCACGCGCGGCTGGCCGTTGAGTTCAAAGAACACCTTGGCGTCGCCGTCATCGCCGGTCTCGCCCACGGCTTGCAGGCGCACTTCGAGCGTCTTGCCGGGCGCGATTTCGACCGAGATCTCCTCACCCGGTTCCATCCCGTAAAAGAAGGTGCGGGTGGGCAAGGTGCGGACCGGGCCGTAGTGGCGGTGGCGACCCATGTAATCAAGGAAGACCTTGGGATACATCAGGTAGCCGTTCAGGTCCTCGTCATCGACCTTGAAGCCCTCCAGATCGGCCGACAGCTTGGCGCGGGTGGCCTCCAGATCGACCGGGGCCATGCCTGCGCCCGGACGGGTGGTCAGCGGGGTTTCACCCTTCAGGGCCTTGCGCTGGATGCCCTCGGGCCAGCCGCCATGGGGTTGGCCGAGATTGCCCTTCATCATGTCGATGACCGAGTCGGGGAAGGCCACGTCGACAGCCGGGTCCTCGACCTGCGCGCGGGTCAGGCCCTGGGCCACCATCATCAGCGCCATGTCGCCCACCACCTTGGACGAGGGCGTGACCTTCACGATATCGCCAAACATCTGGTTGGCATCGGCGTAGGCCTGCGCGACCTCGGGCCACCGCTCTTCCAGACCAAGGCTGCGGGCCTGCGCCTTGAGGTTGGTGAACTGGCCGCCGGGCATCTCGTGCAGATAGACCTCCGAGGCGGGGGCGGGCAGACCCGATTCGAACGCCGCATACTGGGCGCGCACATGCTCCCAATAGTTCGACATCTCGCGCACCGCTTCGATGTCGAGTCCGGTGTCCCGCTCGGTATGGCGCAGCGCCTCGACGATCGAGCCGAGGCAGGGCTGCGAGGTGCCGCCCGAAAACGCGTCCATCGCCGCATCCACCGCATCGACGCCCGCATCGCAGGCAGCCAGCACGGTCGCCCCGGCAATGCCCGAGGTGTCGTGGGTGTGGAAGTGGATCGGCAGGCCGACCTCTTCCTTCAGCGCCTTGATGAGGATCCGCGCCTGCGCGGGTTTCAGCAGGCCCGCCATGTCCTTCAGGCCCAGCACATGGGCGCCGGCGGATTTCAGCTCTCGCGCGCGGTCGAGATAGTATTTCAGGTCATATTTCGGCCGTGCCGGGTCCAGCAGGTCGCCGGTGTAGCAGATCGTGCCTTCGCAGACCTTGCCCGCCTCCAGCACCGCATCCATGGCGACGCGCATGTTCTCGACCCAGTTCAGGCTGTCGAACACGCGGAACACGTCCACCCCGGTTTCGGCCGCCTGCTTGACGAAGGACTGCACGACATTGTCGGGATAGTTGGTATAGCCCACGCCGTTCGAGGCGCGCAGCAGCATCTGCGTCATCAGGTTGGGCATGGCCGCGCGCAGGTCGCGCAGGCGCTGCCACGGACATTCCTGCAAGAAGCGATAGGCCACGTCGAAGGTGGCCCCGCCCCAGCACTCGACCGAGAACAGCTGTGGCAGGTTGGCCGCATAGGCCGGGGCCGCCTTGACCATGTCATAGCTGCGCATCCGGGTGGCCAGCAGCGACTGGTGGCCGTCGCGCATGGTGGTGTCGGTCAACAGCACGCGCTTTTGCGCCGCCATCCAGTCGGCCACGGCCTGCGGGCCTTTTTCCTCCAGCAGGTTGCGGGTGCCGGGCAGGGGATCGGCCTTGGGCGCAGGCGCGCGGGGCGCCTTGACCTCGGCCGCGGGCTTGGGGCGGCCGGCGGTCTCGGGATGGCCGTTCACGGTGATGTCGGCGATATAGGTCAGGATCTTGGTCGCCCGGTCCTGCCGCTTGCGGAAGTTGAACAGCTCGGGCGTCGTGTCGATGAACTTGGTCGTGTAGGTGTCGTTCAGGAAGGTCGGGTGCTTCAGCAGGTTTTCGACAAAGGCGATGTTGGTCGAGACGCCACGAATACGAAATTCGGCCAGCGCGCGATGCATGCGCGAGATCGCCTGCTCGGGCGTTTGCGCCCAGGCCGTGACCTTCACCAGCAGCGAGTCGTAATAGCGGGTGATGACCGCGCCCGCGTAAGCCGTGCCGCCATCCAGACGGATGCCCATGCCGGTCGCGGTGCGATAGGCCGAGATCCGGCCATAGTCGGGGATGAAGTTGTTCTGCGGATCTTCGGTGGTGACGCGGCATTGCAGCGCGTGGCCCGACAGCGTGACCTCGGATTGCGAGGCGGCGCCGGTGGCCTGCGCCAACGTCTCGCCTTCGGCGATCTTGATCTGGGCCTGCACGATGTCGATGCCGGTCACTTCTTCGGTGACGGTGTGTTCGACCTGCACGCGGGGGTTCACCTCGATGAAGTAGAACTTGCCCGAGTCCATATCCATCAGGAACTCGACGGTGCCTGCACATTCATAATTCACATGCGCGCAGATGCGGCGGCCCAGCTCGCAGATCTCGGCGCGCTGGGCGTCGGACAGATAGGGGGCCGGCGCGCGCTCGACGACCTTCTGGTTGCGGCGCTGCACGGTGCAGTCGCGTTCATAAAGGTGATAGATATTCCCGTGCTTGTCGCCAAGGATCTGCACCTCGACATGGCGGGCGCGCAGGATCATCTTTTCCAGATAGCCCTCGCCATTGCCAAAGGCCGCCTGCGCCTCGCGCCGGCCTTCCAGCACCTTGGCCTCCAGCTCGTCCGGGCCGTTGATCGGGCGCATCCCGCGCCCGCCGCCGCCCCAGCTGGCCTTCAGCATCAGGGGATAGCCGATCTCGGCCGCCTCGCGCTTGATCGCCTCGAAATCATCGCCCAGCACTTCGGTCGCGGGGATCACCGGCACGCCTGCGGCCATGGCCACCCGCCTCGCGCTGGCCTTGTCGCCCAAGGACCGCATCGTCTCGGCCCTCGGGCCGATGAAGGTGATGCCGGCGGCGGTGCAAGCCTCGACGAAATCAGGATTTTCCGACAAAAGGCCATAGCCCGGATGGATCGCATCCGCGCCCGAGGCCTTGGCCACACGGATGATTTCCGGGATCGAGAGATAGGCGCCGACCGGGCTGAGGCCTTCACCGATCAGATAGGCCTCGTCGGCCTTGAAGCGGTGCAACGACAGCTTGTCTTCCTCGGCATAGACCGCCACGGTCTTCTTGCCCAGTTCGGTCGCGGCGCGCATCACGCGGATGGCGATCTCGCCCCGGTTGGCAACCAGTATCTTCTTGAACGCGGCCATGGGTCCCCCTCGGTGACGGCAAGTCGAAATTGCCGGCACTCTATGTGCGCCGCAGCGCGGCGCAAGGCGCGAAAGCGACGCACTGCAAAGTTTTGCGAAATATTCAAGACAACTTTGCTGCTGCAAACTCTGGGGGCGTGAACGATCCGTGAACGGTGGGCTTTTCATGCCCTGCGCGGGGCGCTATCCTGACCTTATGACTGGTCCCGACGACAGCGCCACCGCGCCCGCCCCGATTCCCCTTTCGCAGCGCGCGATGGCCGCGCGGCCGGCCCCGTATATGGACGGGCTGAACGATGCCCAACGCGCCGCGGTGATGGCACTGGATGGCCCGGTGCTGATGCTGGCGGGGGCCGGGACCGGCAAGACCAAGGCGCTGACCACGCGGATCGCGCATCTTCTGGCCACCGGCAAGGCCCGCCCGAACGAGATCCTGGCCGTGACCTTCACCAACAAGGCCGCGCGTGAGATGAAAGAACGTGTCGGCCGTCTGTTGGGCGAAGTGGCCGAGGGGATGCCCTGGATGGGCACCTTCCACTCGCTTTCGGTCAAGATACTGCGCCGCCACGGCGAGTTGGTGGGGCTGCGCTCGAATTTCACGATCCTGGATACCGACGACCAGATCCGGCTGATGAAACAGCTGATCCTTGCGGCCAATATCGACGAGAAACGCTGGCCCGCGCGGATGCTGGCCGGGATGATCGACGGCTGGAAAAACCGCGCCCTGACCCCTGATCGGGTGCCGGCCGGCGAGGCCGGATGGTTCAACAATCGCGGGACCGAACTCTACGCCCAGTATCAGGAGCGGTTGAAGACCCTGAACGCCTGCGATTTCGGCGATCTGCTGCTGCATGTGGTCACGATCTTCCAGACCCATCCGGATGTGTTGCAGCAGTATCAGCGGTGGCTGCGCTATATTCTGGTGGACGAGTATCAGGATACCAACGTCGCCCAATATCTGTGGCTGCGGCTGTTGGCGCAGGCGCATCGCAACATCTGCTGCGTGGGCGACGACGATCAGTCGATCTATGGCTGGCGCGGTGCCGAGGTGGGCAATATCCTGCGGTTCGAGCGCGATTTTCCCGGCGCGCAGGTGATCCGGCTGGAGCAGAACTATCGCTCGACCGCGCATATCCTGGCCGCGGCCTCGGGGGTGATTGCCGGCAATTCCGAGCGGTTGGGCAAGACGCTCTGGACCGAGGCCGAGGGCGGCGAGCCGGTGCGCCTGATCGGCCATTGGGACGGCGAGGAGGAGGCGCGCTGGATCGGCGAGGAGATCGAGGCGATCGCGGCGGGCAAGCGGCGGGTCGATGTCGGCCTGTCGGGGCAGGCGATCCTGGTGCGCGCCAGCCACCAGATGCGCGCCTTCGAGGACCGTTTTCTGACCATCGGCCTGCCTTACAAGGTGATCGGTGGCCCGCGCTTCTATGAACGGGCCGAGATTCGCGATGCGATGGCCTATTTTCGTCTGGCAGTCAGCCCGGACGACGATCTGGCCTTTGAGCGCGTGGTCAACCTGCCCAAGCGGGGCCTTGGCGAAAAGGGGCAGGCCGAGATCACCCGGCAGGCCCGCGCGGTCGGTGGCAGCCTGTTTGACGGCGCGCGGGCGCTGCTGGCGGCGGGGGGCATCGGCGGCAAGGCGGCGGGTGGTCTGCGGGCGTTTCTCGACGGGGTCGAGCGTTGGCACGCCATCACGCTGAAGGCTGGCCACAGCCATATCGAACTGGCCGAGCAGATCCTCGACGAATCCGGCTATACCGCCATGTGGCAGGCCGACAAGACGCCCGAGGCGCCGGGGCGGCTGGACAACCTCAAGGAACTCGTGAAGGCGCTGGAGCAGTTTGAAAACCTGCAAGGTTTCCTCGAACACGTCTCGCTCATCATGGAAAATGACACCGAGGAGGCGGCGGAAAAGGTCACGATCATGACCCTGCACGGCGCCAAGGGGCTGGAGTTTCCGGTGGTGTTTCTGCCGGGCTGGGAGGATGGGCTGTTTCCCAGCCAGCGCGCGCTGGATGAGACCGGGCAGCGCGGGCTGGAGGAAGAACGGCGGCTGGCCTATGTCGGTATCACCCGGGCCGAACGCCTTTGCACCATCAGCTTTGCCGCCAATCGTCGGGTCTATGGCCAATGGCAAAGCCAACTGCCCTCGCGCTTCATCGACGAACTGCCCGAGGCCCATGTCGAGGTGCTGACCCCGCCGGGTCTTTACGGCGGCGGCTATGGTGCCGCGGCTGGCGGGTTTGGCGGTGGGTTCGGCGCGTCGCCGCGGCTGGACGAGCGGGTGGCGCGCGCCGATGTCTACAACTCGCCCGGCTGGAAGCGGATGCAGGACCGCACGGCGCAGCGCCCGGTCAGACAACCGCGCGAGGCGCGGAACATGGTGATCGACGCCACCGCCGTGTCGCCCTTTGACGTGGACGACCGGGTGTTTCACGACAAGTTCGGCTATGGCACCGTGATCGACACCGAAGGCGACAAGGTCGCGGTGCGCTTTGACAAGGCGGGCGACAAGCGGCTGGTGGCGGGGTTTCTGCGCCCCGCCGATCAGGCCGACGACGTGCCGTTCTGACAGGCCCGTTCTGACAGGTCCGGTCAGGCGGCCGAGCCGCCGACCGTCAGCCCGCCGATCCTGAGCGTGGGCTGACCCACCCCCACCGGCACCCATTGCCCCGCCTTGCCGCAATTGCCCATGCCGGGGTCCAGCTTCAGGTCATTGCCGATGGCGGTGATGTTGCGCAACGCGGTGGCGCCGTCGCCGATCAGGGTCGCGCCCTTGATCGGTGCGCCGATGCGGCCGTTTTTCACGCGATAGGCCTCGGTGCAGCTGAACACGAACTTGCCGTTGGTGATATCGACCTGCCCGCCGCCAAAGCCCACGGCCCAGATCCCGTCCTCGAGCCCCGCGACGATCGAGGCCGGGTCTTCGTGGCCCGCCAGCATGTAGGTGTTGGTCATGCGCGGCATGGGGATATGAGCATAGCTTTCGCGACGGCCATTGCCGGTCGGGGCCACGCCCATCAGCCGGGCATTCTGGCGATCCTGCATGAAACCCACCAGAATCCCGTCCTCGATCAGGGTATTGGCCTGGCTTTGCGTGCCTTCGTCGTCAAAGCTGATCGAGCCGCGGCGGTCGGGCAGGGTGCCGTCATCCAGCACTGTGACGCCGGGCGCGGCAATCCGTTGGCCCATCAGCCCGGCAAAGGCCGAGGTGCCCTTGCGGTTGAAGTCGCCCTCCAGCCCGTGGCCGATCGCCTCGTGCAGCAGGATGCCCGGCCAGCCGGGGCCGAGGACCACATCCATCACCCCCGCCGGCGCCGGTTCGGCCGTCAGGTTGACCAGCGCGATGCGCAGCGCCTCGGCGGCGATCGGCTGCCAATGTTCGGGCGCCATCAGGCCGGCCAGGTCGATCCGCCCGCCGCCGCCCTGACTGCCGGTCTCGCGGCGGCCGTTCTCGGCCACGATGACCGAGATGTTCACCCGTGCCATCGGCCGGGCGTCGGTCAGGCGCAGACCCTCGGGGCGCAGGATCTCGACTTCCTGCAACGAGGCCGACAGCGTGGCCGAGACCTGCACCACCCGCGGGTCCAGCGCGCGGGCATAGGCGTCGATCTCGCGCAGGGTTTCGATCCTTGCGGCGAAGGGGGTCGAGGCCAGCGGGTCCAGATCGGCGTAAAGGCGGCGGTTGGTGCCCTTGGGCGCCGGCGCAAGGCCCGCCGTGCCGCCACCTGCCGCCACCGCCAGCCGCGCCACGTCGGCACTGCGGCGCAGGGCATCGGCACTGATCTCGGTCGAATGGCCGTAGCCCGAAACCTCACCCGCCACCGCGCGCAGGCCAAACCCCTCTGAGGCGTCATAGGAGGCGGTCTTGATGCGCCCGTCATCCAGCACCAGCGCCTCCGAGCGGCGGCGTTCGAGGAACAATTCGCCATCCTCGGCGCCGGCAAGCGCGCCGCGCAGGATGGTCAGGGCCTCGCCCTCGTCAAGATGGGTCTCGAAGGGGCGGAAGCGGTCGGCGGTCATTGGCAGTCCTTGATCTGGATCAACAAGCGGCGGATTGTCGCACGGTTTTGCTAGACGTTCTTGCAGCAATATGGTTTCAAGGGCGGCAGAAACAACGGGAATCTGCTCAAAAGGCAGGCTCTCGTCCAGACGGCTACGAAATGCCGCAGTAAAGAACGGGATCGGACCATGCGACTCAGCACCAAGTTTTCGGCGCTTGCCCTTGCCCTCGCGGCCACGGCCGGCACGGCTTTCGGCCAGGATCTGCAGGTGATCGGCAAGCCCATTCAGGGCGCGATCGACTTCCAGCCCGCCGCGACCGAGGTCGCGCGCGAGCTGCAGGGCCTGTCCGACATGATCCTGATCATCATCACCGGGATCGTCTTGTTCGTGACGGCGCTGATGGTCTACGCCTTCATCCGCTTCAACCGTCGCGCCAATCCCACGCCCGCACGTTTCAGCCACCACACCCCGGTCGAGGTGGCGTGGACGCTGGTGCCGATCCTGATCCTGCTGTTCATCGGCTCGTTCTCGCTGCCGGTGCTGTTCAAGCAGCAGACCATCCCCGAGGCCGATGTCACCGTGAAGGTCACCGGCTTCCAGTGGGCCTGGAACTATGAATATGTCGGCGAGGATGTGACGTTCGACAGCTTCATGCTGGAGCGCGATCAGCTGACCGAATTCGGCTATACCGACAGCGACTATCTGCTGGCCACCGACACCGCCATCGTCCTGCCGGTCGGCAAGACCGTGGTGATGCAGGTGACCGCCAGCGACGTGATCCACTCCTGGACGATCCCGGCCTTTGGCGTGAAGCAGGACGCCGTGCCGGGCCGCATCGCCCAACTGTGGTTCAAGCCCGAGGTTGAGGGTATCTTCTACGGTCAGTGTTCGGAACTGTGCGGCAAGAACCACGCCTTCATGCCGATCACCGTCAAGGTCGTGTCGCAGCCGGTTTATGACCAGTGGCTGGCCGCAGCCAAGGCCGGTGACGTGCAACTGCAGGGCAAGGCGATCCGCGAGCTGGCCTCGGCCAACTGAGGCCAGTGGCACGCGCGTCCCATCCGATGGGGCAAGGCAGGATGGGCGGGGCGCTTGATGCGGCCCGCCGGACCAACCGGAGAAGCAGATGACCGATATCCGCATCAATCCCACCTTCAGCGCCCAGGCCGAGGCCGGCTTTGGCGATTATGTGGCATTGCTGAAGCCGCGGGTGATGTCGCTGGTGGTCTTTACGGCGCTGGCGGGCCTGCTGGTGGCACCGGTATCGCTGCATCCATTCGAGGCGGCGGTGGCGGTGCTGTTCATCGCGCTGGGCGGTGGCGCCTCGGGCGCGCTGAACATGTGGTGGGATTCGGACATTGACGCGGTGATGAAGCGCACGCAGGGACGGCCGGTGCCTGCGGGCCGCGTCGCGCCGGGCGAAGCCTTGGCGATCGGCCTGGCGTTGTCGGGCATTTCCTGCGTGATGTTGGCGCTCGCCACCAATGTTCTGGCGGGCGCGTTGCTGGCCTTCACGATCTTCTTCTACGCCGTGGTCTACACGATCTGGCTGAAACGCTCGACCCCGCAGAACATCGTGATCGGCGGCGCGGCCGGGGCCTTTCCGCCCATGATCGGTTGGGCGGCTGCCACGGGCTCGGTCGGGCTCGAGGCCGTGCTGATGTTCATGCTGATCTTCGTCTGGACACCGCCGCATTTCTGGTCGCTGGCACTGTTCATGAATGCTGATTACGAAAAGGCCGGGGTGCCGATGCTGACCGTGACGCATGGCAAGCGCGTTACCCGCAACCACATCCTGGCCTATACGCTGGCGCTGGTGCCGTTCAGCCTCGGGCTGGGGCTGACCGTGATCGGCGGGCCGATCTACATGGCGGCGGCCGTCGTGCTGAACCTGGCCTTTGTTGTTGGCGCCTGGGCAATCTGGCGCCGGGACGAGGCTGCGGCCGAGGCTGACCGTCACCGCATCGAGAAGAAGGTCTTCGGCTTCTCGCTGCTTTATCTGTTCCTGCATTTCGGGGCGCTGCTGGCCGAGGCCGGTCTGAAGCCCTGGGGCCTGGGAGGGTGGTAAGATGACCATTCGCGCAACACACGAACTGCATCAGCGGCGCTTTTCGCGCAATCTGGGCCTGGGTCTGGTGCTGGTGGCCTTCATCGCCATCATGTTCGGCCTGACCGTGGTCAAGGTGACCCGTGGCGGCAGCATGCAGGGCTATGACCATGTGGTCCGGCCTGAGTTGCTGCCGGCCGATGGCGCCCCCGCGGCGCCGGCGGGGGGCAACTGATGCAACGCCCGGAACGCACCGCGATCAAGCTGGTGGCAGTCGTGGCCGCCATGGCGTCGCTGTCCTTCGCGGCGGTGCCTTTCTATGACTGGTTCTGCCGCGTGACCGGCTTTGGTGGCACGACGGGCACGGCGGTCGTGGTGCCGGGGCAGGACGAGATCCTGGATCAGACCGTGCTGATCCGCTTTGACGCCTCGAAGGCGCGCGGCATGCCGTGGGTGTTCAAGGCCGCGCAAACCGAAATGCGGGTGCGGATCGGTGAATCGGGCCTGGCCTTCTATGAGGCGCACAACCCGACAGACCGCGTCGTGGCCGGCACTGCCAGCTATAACGTCACGCCCTATGCGGCGGGCGGCTATTTCACCAAGATCGACTGTTTCTGCTTTGAGCAGCAGGTCTTGCAACCCGGCGAGACCGTTCAGATGCCGGTCAGCTTTTACGTCGATCCGGCGATGGTGACGGACCCTGAGGGGCGGTTCGTCAAGGAAATCACGCTGTCCTATACCTTCCACGAAACCGATCTGCCCACGCAGGAGGCCACTCTGGCCCAGCCCGCGACGCAGGCAAGCAACTAAGAAACTGAGGGAGCGCACCCCGATGGCTCATGCCAAGAACCACGATTACCATATCCTGCCGCCATCGGTCTGGCCGTTCCTCGGCTCGGTCTCGGCCTTTGCCATGTTGTTCGGCGCCGTTGCCTGGATGAAGGACAGCGGCATCGAAGTCGGCGGCGCGATCCTGGGCCAGCCTGCGGTGATTTCCGGGCCGTGGCTGTTTCTGATCGGTCTGGTGGGTGTGCTTTACACCATGTTCGGCTGGTGGGCCGATGTGGTGCATGAGGGCGAGACCGGCGATCACACCCCGGTGGTGCGGATCGGCCTGCGCTATGGCTTCATCCTGTTCATCATGTCCGAGGTGATGTTCTTCTCGGCCTGGTTCTGGAGCTTCTTCAAGCACGCGCTTTACCCGATGGGGCCGATGTCGCCCATTCAGGATGGCGTCTTCCCGCCGGAAGGCATCGTGACCTTCGACCCGTGGCACCTGCCGCTGATCAACACCCTGATCCTGCTGTGTTCGGGCGCGGCCGCCACCTGGGCGCACCACGCGCTGGTGCATGAGAACAACCGTCGCGACCTGAAGAACGGTCTGGCGCTGGCGATCATCCTGGGGATTATCTTCACCTTCTTCCAGGCCTATGAATACAGCCACGCCGCCTTCGGCTTTGCCGGCAACATCTATGGCGCCAACTTCTTCATGGCGACCGGCTTCCACGGCTTCCACGTCATCATCGGCACGATCTTCCTGACCGTCTGCCTGATCCGGGTGCTGCGCGGCCACTTCACCCCCGAGCAGCATGTCGGCTTTGAAGCCGCGGCCTGGTACTGGCACTTTGTGGACGTGGTCTGGCTGTTCCTGTTTGCCGCGATCTACGTCTGGGGTCAGGGCTGACACGCCACAGGCAGACATGGGCCTGGGCCGGATGACACGGCCCACCCTTCCCAATTCCTGGCGCCTGTCCTAGAACGACAGGCGCCTTTGCCATTCGGAGCCCCCCTTGCTGAAGCGTCTGATCTTTCCGCTGATCCTGGGCCTTGCCGGTTTGGCCGTGCTGGTCAGCCTCGGCCTGTGGCAGGTCGAGCGGCTGCGCTGGAAGGAAGGCGTTCTGGCCGGGATCGAGGCGGCGATTGCCGCCCCGCCCGTCGCGCTGCCGGCAGCCCCCGATCCAGCGCGCGACGCCTATCTGCCGATTGCCGTTTCGGGGCAACTGACGGGCGAGGGGGCGCGGGTTCTGGCCTCGGTCAAGGGGTTGGGCGCGGGCCATCGGCTGATCGGCGTGCTGGAGGCTGACGGCCGCCGCCTGCTGGTCGATCTGGGCTTCGTGCCGCTGGAGGGCGATCTGACCCAACCCGCCGGTCCTGTTGCCCTGAAAGGCAACCTGCATTGGCCGGATGAACAGAACCGCCACACACCGGCACCGGACCTTGTCAAAGGTCTGTGGTTTGCCCGCGACATCGACGGGCTGTCCACGGTGCTGAAGACTGAACCCGTGCTGATCGTCACCCGCGATCCGGTCGTGCCGCAGGCGATCCCGATCCCGGTCAATACCGCCCATATCCCCAATGACCATCTGGGCTATGCCGTCACATGGTTCGGGCTGGCGCTGGTCTGGGCGGGGATGACAATTCTCTATCTCTGGCGTATCACGCGCCGCACATCCTGAAGGGCTTATCCGATGCGTTACATCTCCACCCGCGGCGCGGCACCCGTCCTGAGTTTTGGCGAGGCGATGATGACCGGGCTGGCCCGTGATGGCGGCCTCTACGTCCCCGAAACCGTGCCGGTGATGCGTCACGACGAGATCGCGGCGCTGGCGGGCCCCAGTTATGAAGACGTGGCCTATCGCGTGATGCGGCCGTTCATCGGCGATACTTTCTCGGATGATGAGTTTCGCGCGCTGATCGCCAAGGCCTATGCGGGTTTTGGCCATGCCGCGCGTGCGCCGCTGAAGCAGCTGGCGCCCAATCACTTCCTGCTGGAGCTGTTTCACGGCCCGACGCTGGCCTTCAAGGATTTCGCCATGCAGCTGATCGGTCAGCTGATGCAGGCGGCGCTGGCCAAGACCGGCGAGCGGATCACGATTGTCGGCGCCACCTCGGGCGATACCGGATCGGCCGCGATCGAGGCATTCCGCGGGCTGGCCAATGTCGACGTGTTCATCCTGTTCCCGCATGGCCGGGTATCCGAGGTGCAGCGCCGGCAGATGACGACGCCGGTCGAGTCGAACGTCCATGCCATTGCCATGGATGGCACCTTTGACGATTGCCAGGCGCGGCTGAAGGACATGTTCAACGATTTCGCCTTCCGCGATGGCGTGCGGCTGGCAGGCGTCAACAGCATCAACTGGGCGCGGGTTCTGGCGCAGGTGGTTTATTACTTCACCGCGGCTGTCAGCCTTGGCGCGCCGCATCGCCCGGTCAGCTTTACGGTGCCGACCGGCAATTTCGGCGATATCTTCGCCGGCTACATCGCCCGCAAGATGGGCCTGCCGATCGAGCGGCTGGTGATCGCCACCAACCAGAACGACATCCTGCATCGCGCCATGACCACCGGCGATTACCGGATGGAGGGGGTTGCCCCCTCGATCAGCCCGTCGATGGATATCCAGATTTCCTCGAACTTCGAGCGCGCGCTGTTTGACGCCTTGGGCCGCGAGGGCGCGGCCGTGGCGCAGTTGATGGATGAGATGAAGTCGGGCGGCTTCCGCATCCCGCAGGGCGCGCTGCAAGGCCTGCGCGAGCATTTCGCCTCGGGCCGCGTGTCCGAGGACGAGACGCGCGCCACGATCAAGGCCACGCTTGCCGCTTCGGCCGAGTTGCTGTGCCCACATTCCGCCGTGGGCGTGAAGGTGGCGGAAAGCCACCTGGGCACCGTGCCGATGGTGACGCTGGCCACCGCGCACCCCGCCAAGTTCCCCGATGCGGTCGAGGCCGCGACCGGCATCCGCCCCGCGCTGCCCCCGCGCATGGCCGACCTGTTTGACCGGCCCGAGCGCGTGACCCGTGCCGCCAACGACCTGAGCGCCCTGCAAACCCTGATCCGTGAAAGGCTTGCCCATTGACCATGTGCCGTCTCGATACCCTGCCCAATGGTTTCCGTGTGGTGACGGAGGCCATGCCGGGGATGCAATCGGCCTCGGTCGGCATCTGGGTGCTGGCGGGCGGTCGGCACGAACGGGCCGATCAGAACGGCATCGCGCATTTTCTGGAACATATGGCCTTCAAGGGCACGGCCCGGCGCAGCGCCTTGCAGATTGCCGAAGAGATCGAGGATGTGGGCGGCTATATCAACGCCTATACGTCGAAGGAAATGACCGCCTATTACGCCCGGGTGCTGTCTGCCGATGTGGGTCTGGCGCTGGATGTGATCGCGGATATCGTCCTGAACCCCGCCTTTGATCCCAAGGAGATCGAGACCGAGCGTCATGTGATCCTGCAGGAAATCGGGCAGGCACTGGATACGCCCGACGACATCGTCTTCGACTGGTTGCAGGAAGTCAGTTATCCCGACCAGCCCTTCGGTCGCACCATCCTGGGCACCGAAGAGCGCGTCAGCGGCTTTTCGCGCGCTGACCTGATCGCCTTCGTGGCCGAGCATTACGGGCCGGACCGCATGATCCTTGCTGCGGCGGGTGGTATTGACCATGACGCGATCCTTGCGCAGGCGCAGGCGCTGTTTGGTCATCTGACCCCGGTGGGCGGCAATGATCCCGCCCCGGCGCGCTTCATCGGTGGCGAGCGGCGCGAGATCAAGGACCTTGAGCAGGTGCATTTCACCCTGTCTTTCGACGGGCCGGGCTATCGCCATGCCGATGTCTATACCGCGCAGGTCTATGCAACGGCGATGGGGGGTGGCATGTCCTCGCGCCTGTTTCAGAAGATCCGCGAGGAGCGGGGGCTGTGCTATTCGATCTTTGCGCAGGCCGGCGCCTATGAGGATACCGGCAATCTGACGATCTATGCCGGGACTTCCGCCGAGGAGATCAGCGATCTGGCCGATCTGACCGTGGCCGAGATGAAGCGCGCCGCCGATGACATGACCGAGGCCGAGGTCGCGCGCGCCCGCGCGCAGTTGAAGGCGGGGATGTTGATGGGCCTCGAAAGCCCGTCCAGCCGGGCCGAGCGTCTGGCGCGGCTGCTGTCCATCTGGGGCAGGGTGCCGGACGTGGCCGAGGCGGTGGCGAAAATCGACGCGGTTTCGGTGGCCGATGTGCGCCGCTTTGCGGCGGGCCTGTCCAGGGCGCAGGCGGCGATGGCGCTTTATGGTCCGGCCGATGCGGCGCCGCGGCTGGACGCGCTGCGCGGGGCGTTGGTGGCCTGATGCTGGGCCTGCGACGCAAGCCCAAGGTCGAAACGCCGCGCATGACGCTGCGCCTGCCCGAGCAGGGCGATTGGCGCGCCTGGGCCGAACTGCGCGCGGTATCGGCCGAGTTTCTGACCCCGTGGGAGCCGGTCTGGTCGCATGACCACCTGTCGCGCCGCGCCTTTCAGAACCGGGTCTATTGGGCGGCGCGGGCCGAATCGCAGGGCACGGCGCTGCCGTTCCTGATGATCCGGCGGGAAGACCAGGCGCTGCTGGGCGCAATCACGCTGGACAATATCCGCCGCGGGCCGGTGCAGGCCGGCACGCTGGGCTATTGGGTGGGCGCCCCCCATGCCCGCAACGGCTATATGCGCGAGGCGATCGGGGCGGTGGTCCACCACGCCTTTGCGGCGCTGGACCTCAGCCGGATCGAGGCGGCCTGCCTGCCCGAAAACGTGGCCTCGCGCGGGGTGCTGGAGAAATCCGGCTTCAAATACGAAGGCGTGGCGCAGGCCTATCTGCAGATCAATGGCCGCTGGCGCAACCATGTGCTTTATGCCAGCCTGCGTCACGACCGGCGCGGCCGCACCGAGGTGGGGCTGGCCTGATCCCTGATCCGAAAGGGCAGACAATGCTGAACCCCGCCGATGACGCCTTTCTGGCTGGCCTTGCCGCCCGCCTTGCCGCAGGCACCCTGCGCCCGCCCGAGCCGCGCCACCTGACCGAGCCGCGGGGCCGTTGGCAGGGGATCGCCGCCGCAGTGGCCCTGCCGCGCAACGTGGATGAGGTGGCGGTGATCGTCCGCGCCTGCGCCGAGATGCGCGTGGGGCTGGTGCCTCTGGGGGGCGGCACTGGCCTGGTCGGCGGGCAGATCATGACCGATGGCCCCGCGCCGTTGATCCTGTCGTTGGAGCGAATGCGGGCGATCCGCGCGATCTACCCCGAGGAAAACGTGCTGGTGGCTGAGGCGGGGGCCACGCTGGCGGCGGTGCAGGCGGCGGCCGAGGGCGCGGGGCGGATCTTTCCGCTGTCGATCGCCTCGCAAGGGTCGGCGCAGCTGGGCGGTGTGCTGGCGGCCAATGCCGGCGGGGTCAATGTCCTGCGCTATGGCAATGCCCGCGACCTGTGTCTGGGGCTTGAGGCGGTTCTGCCCGATGGCAGCATCTGGCACGGGCTGAAACGGCTGCGCAAGGACAATGCCGGGTATGACCTGCGCGGCCTGCTGGTGGGGGCTGAGGGCACGCTGGGCGTGATTACCGCGGCCAGTCTGAAACTGGCGCCGCGGCCTGCCGCCGAAGGGGCTGCGATCTTTGCCGTGCCCTCGCCCGAGGCGGCGCTGGGCTTGTTGGCGCTGGCGCAGGGGCGGCTGGCTGGCATGGTGTCGGCCTTCGAGTTGATCCACCGGCAGGGGCTTGATTTCCTGCGCGAGACGCTGCCGCAGGTGCGCCAACCCTTTGCCGATCCGCCGGAATGGATGGTGCTGGTCGAAGTTGGCCTGCCGGTCGGTCTCGACCCCGAGGCGGCGTTGGGCGATCTGTATGAGGCCGCCGAGGCCGAGGGTCTGGTGGGCGAGCAGGCGGTGATCGCGCAGTCGGGCGCGCAGCGGGCCGAGTTCTGGTCGCTGCGCGAGCATATCCCGCTGGCCAACCGGGCGATCGGCGCCGTCAGCTCGCATGACATCTCGCTGCCATTGTCCGAGATCGCGGGCTTCATCGCCGAGGCCGGGCCGGCACTGGCGGGGCTGGGGCCGTTCCGCATCAACTGCTTTGGCCATCTGGGCGACGGCAACCTGCATTACAACGTCTTTCCGCCGCCCGGCGGGCGGGCCGCCGATTACACCGCGCTGCGCGGGGCGGTGAAGCGGTGCGTGCATGATCTGGTGAATGCCCGCGGCGGATCGGTGGCGGCCGAGCATGGCGTGGGACGGCTGAAGGTCGAGGATCTGGAGCGATACGCCGATCCCGCCAAGTTGGACGCGATGCGCGCGATCAAGGCGGCGCTGGACCCTGTGGGGATCATGAACCCCGGCGCGGTGCTGCGCAGGGGCTGAGGGGCTGGTTACAGCACCTGATCGAGTGCGGCGATCAGCTGCGCGATTTCATCCGGGCTGGTGTAATGCACGAAGCTCAGGCGCAGCACGCCCTGAGCCGGATCGACCCCCATCGCAGCCAGCGCGCGCACGGCGTAAAAGTCGCTGCCGCCTGCCATGATGCCGTGATGGGCCAGCGCCGCCGCGACCGGCTGGGCCGGGCGGTCCAGCGCCAAGGCCAGCGTCGGCGCGCGATCCTCGGCGCGGCGCGGGCCAATCAGGCGCAGGTCGTTGCGGGCCGCCAGATGGTCCAGCAGCGGCTGGGCCAATGCCACCTCATGCCCGCGCATCAGGTCATGGACGGCGGTGTTGCGGCTGCGGGCATCGGTGGCGGAAGCGGCGCCGAAGTGATGGGCGTGCAGCGCGTCGATATAGTCCGCAATCCCGGCGCAGGCCGCGACCTGCGCGTGATCGGGGCCGGCGGGCGTGTGGCGCTTGTATAGAACCTCGCCGTTGAAATAATGCGCCTGATTGGGCAGGGCCATGCCGAAGGCGCGGCGGATCACCATGATCCCCTGATGCGGGCCATAGGTCTTGTAGGCCGAGAACAGATAGACATCCGCGCCAAGGCTGGGCATGTCGGGCAAGCCGTGCGGGGCGTAGCTGACGCCATCGACGCAAGTCGCGGCCCCTGCGGCACGGGCCATCGCGCAGATCTCGGCCACAGGGTTGATTTCGGCCACGACGTTCGAACAATGCGGAAAACAGACCAGCCGCACCTTGCCATCCGCCAGCAGCGGGCGCAGGGCGTCGGGGTCCAGATGCCCGGTCTGCGGGTCAATCCGCCATTCGCGCACCTCGATCCCTTCATCGGCCAGACGGCGCCAGACGCCGGAATTGGCCTCATGGTCCTGATTGGTGACGACGATCGCCACATTCTGGTCCCGTAGCCACAGCCGCACCGCATTGGCCAGCACGAAGGTATTGGCCGAGGTCGAGGGGCCGAAGGATACCTCGTCGGTCTCAACCCCCATCAGGGCGGCCAGACGGGCGCGGGCCTCGTCCATCTCGGCGCCGGCCAGTTGGCTGGCCTGATAGGGCGCGTAGGGCTGGACCTTGCGCTCGGTATAAAAGCGCGTCAGCCGCTGGATCACCGGCGCGCAGGTATAGGAGCCGCCGGCATTTTCAAAGAAGGCCTGTCCGGCCAGGGCCGGGGTGGACAGGGCGGGAAACTGGGCGCGGACGAAATCGAGATCGAGTTGGGACATGGTGCCTCCGATGGTTGGCGCCAGATTGCGCGGCGGCGCGCTGAGGGGCAAGGGTCCGGTGCTGAAAATCCGCCTGCCCGCGCAAGTGCTTGCGATTCCTGCTTGACCTTCGCGGGGGGTGGCTTAGCGTCTTGCTGTCGGGCCACCTGATCGGGCGGCCGCAACATGCATCATGACATAAGACAGGGAGCCTCCATGACTCTTCGCCAGACCTTTCTCGCCAGTGCCGCCTTGCTGATCGCGGCGCCGGCACTGGCCGCCGACCCCGAACTGACCGTCTTTGACTGGGCGGGATGGGAGTTTGACGGCATTCTGACCGACTATGTGGCCAAGCACGGCCAGCATCCGACCTATGCCTTTTACGGCGATGATGACGAGGCCTTCCAGAAGGTCTCGTCGGGGTTCAAGGCCGATGTCGCCCACCCCTGCGCCGCCCATGTGGGCCGCTATCGCGAAGCCGGGCTGATCGAGCCCTGGGACGTCTCGAAGATCCCCGAATTTGCCAATATCGCGCCGCGCTTCCTTGAATCCGAGGTGTTCAAGGATGAGGGCGGCGTGTGGTTCCTGCCGATGGACTATGCCTATACGGCCACGGCCTACAACACCAAGGAAGTGCCCGAGGCTGACGTGGCCTCGCTGCAGGTGTTCAAGGATCCGAAATATGCCGGCCGCATCTCGCTGCCCGATTCTGGCGACGATGTCTGGGCGCTGGCATTCCTGGCCACCGGCACGACCGCATGGGACAATGCCACCGACGAGCAGTTCAAGGCCGCCGCCGACTGGCTGCGCGAGGTGCATCCGAATGTGCGCGCCTATTGGTCCGACCCGTCGGAAATGGCGCAGTTGATGGCGACTGGCGAGGTGTTGGTGGCCTGGTCATGGAACGACGGCGTGGCGCTGCTGCAGCAGGAGAAGTTTCCGATCGGCTTCCAGCGATCGCCTGCCGAGGGGGCCTCGACCTGGTTCTGCGGCCTGGTCAATCTGAAAGATGGTCCGGGCAAGGAAGACAAGGCCTATGACTTCGTGAACAGCGTCTTTGCCCAGACCTCTGCGCAAGCGTTTCTGGACGAGCTGGGCTATGCCCACACCAATGACGCGGGGATGAAGACCATCTCGGAGGATGCGCTGAAGGCGGCCTTTGTCGATCCGGTCACCACCACGCTGTTTGTGCAGACCCCGATTGATACCGCCTTCCGGACCAAGCTGATCGAGGAATTCGAGGCCATCAAGGCCGGCTTCTGATCCGGGCAATCCGATCCTTGAAAGCCCGGCAGCGCGTCTGCCGGGCTTTTTGCTGCGGGGGGACCAGGGTGGCAAGCGCAGGGGGCGCTGCCCCCTGACCCCCGGGATATTTGCGCCTGAATGATGAGGCCGGCCCGCGCCCATGGTCGGCCTTGCAAGGTGGCTGGGGGCGGCCTATATCTCATGGTGTTCGGGGCAACCCGGACTATGGCGATAAACGCACCTGTAATAAGCGGATCGGACCCGGGGGCGGTACCCGGCGGCTCCACCAATACTCCCTCGTTGGGGGCGGAGGGGGCCGAAACAGGATCGACGAACGTCTAAAGAGGCCAGCTTTCGCTCGGTGAGGTACCACCGTTATCGGTCCAAAAGTACAGTTGCCAACGACAACCGTGCTCCGGTCGCTCTGGCTGCGTAAGCAGCTCGGGTAACCGAAAACTCAAGTCCTTGCGCTTAGCCGCGTAAGGCGGGGCCCGCAGGAGCCTGGCAACAGAATCCTGCACCTTTCCCCCATCTTCGCGCCTCGCACCCCCTTCCCATGGGCAAAGCCGCAACCTATTGTAAACCCATCACCGCAAGGGGGCAGGCATGGCGCGCGGCATCGACTATGGCAATCTGATGCAGCAGGCGCTGCGCGGCGTGATCCGGCAGGTGCTGGAGGATGTGGGCGCCCATGGTTTGCCGGGCGGGCATCATTTCTTCATCTCCTTCGACACCACCCATCCGGGCGTGGCCATGGCTGACTGGCTGCGCGGGCGCTATCCTGAGGAGATGACGATCGTCATCCAGCACTGGTTCGAGAATCTGGACGTGACCGAGGAGGGGTTTTCGATCACGCTGAACTTCGGCAACAGTCCCGAGCCGCTGGTGATCCCCTTCGACGCGGTCAAGACCTTTGTCGATCCTTCGGTGGAGTTTGGGCTGCGGTTTGAATCCCATGCCGATGATGATGAGTATGAGGATGATGACGGCGATGACGGCGATGATGATCCCGATGACGATCCGCCGCGCGAGGCCGAGGTGGTAAGGCTGGATTCCTGGCGGAAGTAAGCAGCCGGTTCTCTGCACTGGGACCGTGTGGATTGGTGGTATACTACCGCATACCGATTGAATTCCATTCTGCGCTGGCCTACAAGACCGCCGACACCCAACGGAGGCTAGCGCAATGACCGCCACCCGCACCGAGACCGACAGCTTCGGCCCGCTCGAGGTTCCTGCCGACAAGTATTGGGGCGCGCAGACGCAGCGCTCTATCATCAACTTCCCGATCGGCTGGGAGCGTCAGCCGGTGGCGATCATCCGGGCGCTGGGCGTGATCAAGAAGGCCTGCGCGCTGGTCAACAAGGCGCAGGGCGACATGCCCGCCGAGCTGGCCGATGCGATCGCCGCCGCTGCGACCGAGGTGATCGAGGGCAAGTTTGACGACAACTTCCCGCTGGTGGTCTGGCAGACCGGCTCGGGCACGCAGTCGAACATGAACGCCAACGAGGTGATCAGCAATCGCGCGATCGAGATGCTGGGCGGCGTGAAGGGATCGAAAAAGCCGGTTCACCCCAATGACCATGTGAACATGGGCCAGTCGTCGAACGACACGTTCCCGACGGCGATGCATGTGGCGATCGGCATGATGGCGCGCGACGTGCTGCTGCCGGGGCTGGAAAAGCTGCACCGCGCGCTGGTGGCCAAGGCTGACGAGTTCAAGGACATCATCAAGATCGGCCGCACCCATACGCAGGACGCCACCCCCCTGACGCTGGGGCAGGAGTTTGGCGGCTATGCCAAGCAGGTCGAGCGCGGGATCGAGCGGGTCAAGCTGTGCCTGCCGCATATCTATGAACTGGCGCAGGGCGGCACGGCGGTTGGCACCGGCCTGAATACCCGTGTGGGTTGGGACACCCGCGTGGCGGCCCAGATCGCCGAGATCACCGGCCTGCCTTTCGTCACCGCGCCGAACAAGTTCGAGGCGCTGGCCGCGCATGACGCGATGGTGATGTTCTCGGGCGCGCTGAAGACCGTGGCGGCCAGCCTGTTCAAGATCGCCAATGACCTGCGGTTGCTGGGGTCGGGCCCGCGCTCGGGTCTGGGCGAGCTGATCCTGCCGGAGAACGAGCCGGGCTCGTCGATCATGCCGGGCAAGGTGAACCCGACCCAGGCCGAGGCGCTGACCATGGTCTGCGCCCATGTGATGGGCAATGACGCGGCGGTGGGCTTTGCCGGCAGCCAGGGGCATTTCGAGCTGAACGTCTATAACCCGATGATGTCCTATAACGTGCTGCAGTCGATGCAGCTGTTGGGCGATGCGGCGTCGAGCTTTACCGACAACATGGTGGTTGGCACGCAGGCCAATGTGGCGCGGATCGACAAGCTGATGAAGGAATCGCTGATGCTGGTGACGGCGCTGGCGCCGACCATCGGCTATGACAACGCCACCAAGGTCGCCAAGACCGCGCACAAGAACGGCACGACCCTGAAGGAAGAGGCGATTGCGCTGGGCTTTGTCGACGAGGCGACCTTTGACCGAATCGTCCGCCCGGAAGACATGATCGGGCCGAAGGGCTGAGAATCGGTTGGGGGAAACGGCCTCTGAGGAAACCCGCCGGGTGCGCGTTTCAAGGTCCACCCGCCCGCGATCCGTTGCGCGGTTTGGAGATGCGGAAAGGGCGGCCTTCGGGTCGCCCTTTTCAGGTCATCCGGCCGGCACCGAGTAAAGGATGAAGCCCGTGGCCGGGGCGTAGGTGTCGTAGAGTTTGCGGGCGGTGGCATTGCCCTCGGCCGTCAGCCAGCGGACCGATGCGTAGCCGCGATCCCGGGCAAAGGCGCGGACATGCTCGATCAGGGCGCGGCCCACGCCCTGGCCCCGCGCCTCGGGGACGGTGTAAAGGTCGCTGAGATAGACGACCTGTGCGCCGGAGAGCGAGCGGTGCAGCAGCGAATATTGCACCAGACCCACGGCCTTGCCCGTGGCATCGCGGGCGATGTCGGACCAATAGGCCTCATTCGGGTCCGCGATCCACTGCCAGACCGGCGCCTCGGCGGTGGCGGTATCGGTCTTGTAGAAATCGCCATAGGCGCGAAACAGCGCCAGCCAATCGGCGTGATCTTCAGGGCGGACGGGGGTGATGGTCAGGGTCATGGTTTCCTCCTGCCGCGCAGTCAACGGTTTCGCGCCGGGCTGGGCAAGGGGCTTTGGGTGCAACCGGGGCTTTCGCCTGAGGCCCGGCCGTGCCATCATGGGTCATGGCCGAGATCGTCAACCTCAACCGCTTTCGCAAAGCCCGCGCCCGGGCCGAGGATCGGACGCAGGCTGATGCCAATGCGGCGAAGTTCGGTCGCAGCAAGGCCGAGAAGGATCTGGAAAAGGCGCGGGCCGAAAAGGCCGCGCGCGATCTGGAAGCCCATCGCCGGAATGAGGATGAGGATGGCGCCTGACGCCCGGCCGGCCAAACATTCCCTGACGCTGCGCGGACACCGCACCTCGGTCTCGCTGGAGGCGGCGTTCTGGGACGGGTTTCGCGAGATGGCGGCGGCGCGCGGGATGACGCTGAATGAATTGGCGGTGGAGATCGACGAGGGGCGGCAGGGGGATGTCGGCCTCGCCTCGGCGATCCGGCTGGCGGTGCTGCGGCATTATCGGGGGTAAGGGGGCTGTCCGCCCCCTCGGGCCTTTGGCCCTCACCCCCGAGGGTATTTGGGTCATGATGAAAGAATATGCGCGAAGGGATTGATCCGGCGAGGAAATCCTTGCGTAGTGTAGGCATGAGTGAACTCTCCCCTCTGATCCTTTGGTTTCGCCGCGACCTGCGGCTGGACGACAACCCGATGGTGGCGCGGGCGGCGACCTCGGGCCGGCCCGTGTTGCCGGTCTTTATCCTCGACCCGGAAACCGACGCGATCGGTGCGGCGCCGCTGTGGCGGCTGGGCCTGGGGCTGGAGGCCTTTGCCGCACGGCTGGCCGCGATGGGGTCGCGGCTGATCCTGCGGCAGGGGCGGGCGGCCGAGGTGCTGGCGCAGTTGGTGGCCGAGACCGGTGCGTCAGGGGTGCATTGGGGCCGATACTACGAGCCGGGCTTCATCGCCCGTGACGCGGCGGTCAAGGCATCGTTGCGCGCAGCAGGGATCGAGGCCGAAAGCCATGAGGGCATGACCCTGGCCGCGCCATGGCAGGTCGAGACGGCGCAGGGCGGCTGGTTCAAGGTCTATACCCCGTTCTGGAAGGCGCTGTTTGCCCGTGGCGTGGCAGCGCCTTATCCGGCGCCGGAGCGGCTGATCGCGCCGGCGGTCTGGCCGTCATCCGATCGGTTGGAGGATTGGCGGCTGGGCGCTGCGATGCGGCGCGGGGCGGCGGTCTGTCTGCCGTATCAGCGGGTCGGCGAGGAAAAGGCGCTGGCACGGCTTGAGGATTTTCTTGCCAGCCATGCCGGTGACTACAAGGCGGCGCGCGACTTTCCGGCGCGGGATGCGACGTCAGGTCTGTCGGAAAATCTGGCCTGGGGCGAGATCGGGCCGCGGCGGATCTGGGCGGCGGGGTTTCGCGCCATGGAGGCGGGTGCTGCGGGGGCCGAGCATTTTCTGAAGGAGTTGGCCTGGCGCGATTTTGCCTGGCACCTTCTGTATCACAGCCCGCAGATTGCCAGCAGCAACTGGCGGACGGAGTGGGACAGCTTTCCCTGGCGGGCGGACAACGATCAGGCCGAGGCCTGGCGGCGCGGCATGACCGGCGAGCCGTTTGTCGATGCCGGCATGCGCGAGATGTATGTGACCGGCAAGATGCACAACCGTGTGCGGATGATCGTGGCCTCATACCTGACCAAGCATCTGCTGACGGATTGGCGGGTGGGGCAGGCGTGGTTTGCGGATTGCCTGACGGACTGGGACCCGGCCTCAAACGCCATGGGTTGGCAGTGGGTGGCGGGTTGCGGCCCGGATGCGGCGCCCTATTTCCGCATCTTCAATCCTGCGGGACAGGCCGAGAAGTTTGACGAAAACCGCCGGTATTTGCGCCGCTGGCTGGCCGAGGCATTCCGCCCGCCCAGCGATACGGCGCTGAGGTATTTTGACGCCGTGCCGCGCGCCTGGGGGCTGGACCCCGCGCGCGCCTATCCGCTGCCGGTGGTCGGGCTGGCCGAAGGGCGGTCGCGGGCGCTGGCGGCCTATGAGCAGCGAAAGGGTTGATGGATGCGGCAAATGGGCACAGAATTGGTGGATGCCTCGGGGGAGGGTGAGGTGATGCACGGCTTGGCCAGCGCACAGGTGCTGCACATGACCGACGGCCAGCGTGATCTTCCACGCTGGTTTGCGCAGGTCTTTGCCGTGGCGCGGCAGTTGAACAACGGTCGGCTGGATTTCGTGCTGCCCGATGGCCGCCGGTTTCGGGCCGAAGGCAAGGGGCCGGGCCCCGCGGCCGAGATCGTCGTGCGTGATCCCGACATCTTCGCGCGTCTGATCCGTGAGGGCGACCTGGGCTTTTGCGAGGCCTATCTGGATGGCGGCTGGGACAGCCCGGACCTGCAGGCCTTCATGGACCTGATCCATATGGATAATCAGGCGGTCTATGACGGCTTTCCGGGGCTTGGCGTAGCGCGCGCCTATGAGCGGCTGCGTCATTGGCTGCGCGGCAACAGCCGGGGGCAGGCCCGGCGCAACATCGCCCATCACTATGATTTGGGCAACGACTTCTATGCGCTGTGGCTGGATCGCAGCATGACCTATTCTTCGGCTCTGTTCACCACCGGGCAGGAAAGCCTGGAGGTCGCGCAGGCTGCCAAGTATCAGGCGATGCTCGACGGCATCGGGGCGGCGCCCGGCGCGCATCTGCTTGAGGTGGGCTGCGGGTGGGGCGGCTTTGCCGAACACGCGGGGCGCGAGGGCTATAACGTCACCGGGCTGACCATCAGCCGCGCGCAGCATGATTACGCACAGGCCCGGATCGCGGCGGCGGGGCTTTCGGACCGGGTGACGATCCGCATGCAGGATTATCGCGATGAAACCGGCCGTTATGACGGCATCGCCTCGATCGAGATGTTCGAGGCGGTGGGCGAGAAATACTGGCCCACCTATTTTGCGACCCTGCATCGCTGTCTGAAACCGCAGGCCCGCGCCAATCTGCAGATCATTACCGTGACCGATGACCGCTGGGAAACCTATCGGCGCTCGGTCGATTTCATCCAGAAGTATATTTTCCCGGGGGGCATGTTGCCCGCCCCCAGCGTGTTGCGTCAGCAGATCGCCCGCGCCGGCCTTCGGCTAGAAGGCAACCGCGAGTTCGGCCTCAGCTACAGCCTGACCCTGCGCCGCTGGGCCGAGACCTTCAACGCCCGCTGGCCCGAGATCGCCGCGATGGGATTTGATGACCGCTTCCGCCGGATGTGGAATTTCTACCTTGCCTCTTGCGCGGGCGCTTTCGAGGGCCATAACTGCGACGTGACGCAAATCACCATGAGCCGCCCGGCCTGACCGGGGGCGATGACGAAAGGCCCGCCATGCCGACTGCCGCGAAACTTGTGGCTGCGATCCTGCTCGCGGCTTTGGGCTTTGTCGCAGCGGGCAGGTATGTGCAACTGATGCCCGAGGGCGCGGTTGCAGGTCATCTTGGGCTGATCTGCGCAGGTCTGGGGGCCGTGGTCGGCTGGCTGGTCCTCGGGCGGCGCGCAGGGCGTGGAATCGGTGCCGGGACGAGCGCAGGTTTGCAGGCGGCGATGGTGCTGGTGGCGTCGGCGTTGATCATCTTCTCCATCGAGCGGATGGTCCGTCGGGCGATGGCGGGGTTTTACGGGGCAGACATCCTGCGCGCCGTGACAGGTGTCTTCGAGAACATCTACGAGTTCGGGGCGCGATTGGCGGACTCGCAGTTATTGGGAATATTGATCCTCGGCGGCCTGATCGCCGGGCTGGTGACCGAACTGGTCAACCGCCGCTGGTCCTGATAGGCAGGCACCATGAAAAATCTGTTCTTCTTCGGAACCTTGGCCTTTGCGCCGCTGCGTGATCTGGTGCTGGGTAGGCAAGCCCCGACCGAAGTCGCGCGTCTGCCTTCGCATGCGGTGCATCGGGTGGTCGGGCGCGGCTTTGCCATCATCCTGCCGCGCATGGGCGCCGAGGCCGACGGCGTATTGCTGCGCGGCGCGACAGATGAGGACATTGCCCGACTGGATTTCTATGAAGGCGGTCATGGATTTGAGCGGCGGCCGATCCGGGTCATCGACGCGCAGGGCGGGGCGGTGGATGCTGAATACTTCCACACCCTGACGCCGCTGCGCCCGGCCGAGCCTTGGGATGCGGTCGCTTGGCAGCGCGACTGGGCCGGGATCGCGCTTGAGACCGCAGCCGATGTGATGGCCCTGCGCGGGGCCCGGCCGGTGGCCGAGCTGGCCTCGCGGCATTTTCCGATGCAGGTGCGCGCGGCTTCGCGTCTGCGCGCCCGGCAGTCAGCCCCGGCCGAGCTGCGCCGTGCCAGTGTCCCCGAGGACCTGAAGATCCTGCGCCAAAGCCAGCCCTACGCCAATTTCTTCGCGGTCGAGGAATATGACGTCCGGTATCGTCGCTTTGACGGGCGGATGTCAGATCCGATCAACCGGGCGGTCTTCGTCTCGGGCGATGCGGTGACGGTGCTGCCCTATGATCCCGCCCGCGATCGGGTGATGCTGATCGAGCAATTCCGCGCCGGGCCGCTGGGCCGTGGCGATCCGCAGCCATGGTTGCTGGAGGCGATCGCCGGCCGCATCGACCCCGGCGAAACCCCGGACGAGGCCGCCCGCCGCGAGGCGGTTGAGGAGGCGGGCCTGACGCTGGGGCCGCTGATGCGGGTCGCCAACTATTACCCCTCGCCGGGGGCCAAGACCGAGTATCTTTATTCCTATGTCGCGCTTTGCGATCTGCCGGACGGTTGCGAAGGCGTTTTCGGGGTCGAGGACGAGGCCGAGGATATTCGCGGCCATCTGGTGCCGTTTGAACGGCTGATGGCGCTGGTCACCTCGGGCGAGATCGACAATGCGCCGCTGTTGCTGACGATCCTGTGGTTGCAGCGCGAGCGTGAGCGGCTGCGCAAGGGCGGGTTTACCGGCTGAGGCGGCGGTTGGCCTCAGGCCAGCGGTCCGATCAGGATCAGCGCCGGGGCGGTGGTCTCTGGCGCGTCTTGCAGGTGTCGCGCCAGCGTGGCGAGGGTGAACCGCTCGAGTTTCTGATCGAGGCCCGAGACGTCATGGGCCAGCAGCGTGGGCGTGTCGGCGGGCAAACCATGGGCGATCAGCCCCGCCGCCAGCGCCGGAAAGCTGCGCTTGCCCATATAGACCACGGTCGTGGCGCCCGGATCGGCCAGCGCCGGCCAGTTCATGTCGGTGGGCAGGGTGCCTGTCACATCGGCGCCGGTGATGAATTGCAGCCGCCGTGCCGTCAGGCGGCGGGTCAGCGGCAGGCCAGCCGCGGCGGCTGCGGCCGAGGCCGACGTCACGCCGGGGATCACCTCGAACCCGATATCGGCCGCACGCAGCGCGATGATCTCTTCTTCCAGCCGGCCAAAGATCCCGGCATCGCCGGATTTCAGCCGCACCACCCGCGCGCCGGTCAGCGCCTGCTCGACCAGCAGGCGGTTGATGTCGTCCTGCCGCGCCGAGGGGCGGCCCGCGCGCTTGCCCACCGCGACCAGACGCGCGGTCTTGCCCGCCAGGTCGAGGATCGGCCCCGCCGACAGGGCGTCATGCAGCACGACCTCGGCTGCCTCCAGCCGGCGGATGGCCCTGAGGGTCAGAAGCTCCGGGTCGCCCGGACCGGATGAGACAAAGGAAACGAAACCGCGCATGTCTGGCCCTGGCCTTGCTGTCCTGTCGGGATAGCGCAAAGCAGCCGGGCCGAGAAGGCAGGATCGACAGCGCGCGCGCTGCCCGGTAACAGCACCGATGCAACAAGGGAGGCGAGGCGATGCGGATTCCGGTCACGATACTCACGGGGTTTCTGGGGGCGGGCAAGACCACGCTTCTGAACCGGCTGATGGCCCATCCCGGCTTTGGCGACACCGCCGTTGTGGTGAACGAGTTTGGCGCCGTCGATGTCGATGGCGGTCTGGTCGAGACGCGCGCGGGGCAGGCCTTTGTCACCTCGACCGGTTGTCTATGCTGCACGGCCTCGGGCGATGTGCGGCTGGCGCTGCTGGGGCTGCGCGAGGCGATGGAGGAGGGGCGCGGCCCCGCCTTTTCCCGGGTTGTGATCGAAACCACCGGCATGGCCGACCCCGCGCCGGTGATGCAGGCCTTCATGGTCAACGACATGGTGCTGAACGCCTTTGCGCTGAACGGGGTGGCGACCGTGGTCGATGCGGTCAATGGCGCGGATACGCTGGCCCGGTTTGAGGAGGCGCGTCGTCAGGTGGCGGTGGCCGATCTGGTGATCCTGTCCAAGACCGATCTGGCCGACCCCGCGGCGCTGGCCGATCAGCTGGCGGCGATGGCCCCCAATGCCCGGCAAATGCTGGCCGCGGATGTGGCACCGGCCGACCTGTTCGCGCTGGCCGCAGCGGATGCCGCTGCCGGCCCGCCCATGCCAGCGGGGTGGCTGCGCTATGCGCAGCCGGGCGATCACCGCCATTCCGACGTGCAGGCCTTTGCCTTCACCTCGGATACCGCGCTGGAGCCGCGGGTGTTCGAGATGCTGCTGGGCGCGCTGAGCCACAGTTTCGGCCCCGATCTGTTGCGGGTAAAGGGATTGGTGCCGGTTCCGGGGGCCGAAGGGCCGATGGTGTTGCATGCCGTGCAGCATGTGGTCAGCCCGGCGCGCGTGCTGGGCGGCTGGCCCGAGGGGATCGCCGGCGGGCGTCTGGTGGTGATCGCGGCGGGGCAGGGCGCGCGGCAAGTGCCGTCGATGGTGCAGGCGTTCCTGCCCGAATACCGCCTTGTGACCGGCTGGGGCTGAGGCCGCAAAAAGGAAACCCCGCCGGTGGGTAGCCGGCGGGGTGGGGTGGGTGGTCACGTGTTGCAAGCAGCGTGTCCGTCAGGTGGGGTGAAACCTGACAAGCCCTCTATGCGACGATTCGGGTTAAGGACGGGTTAACCGCGACCGGCGTTTCCGGCCATGGTGTGAAAATCTGCTGCCGCAATCGGGCGTTCCGACGGCTTTTCGTTACAATCCTTCAAACTGGCACAGGGCGTGAACATCCATGCCCATCGCCTCCAGCCGCTTGCGGCCGCCAAGATCGGGCAGATCGACCACGAAGGCGCAGCCCACCACCTCGGCACCCAGCCGCTCGATCAGGCGGATGCCGGCTTCGGCCGTGCCGCCGGTCGCCAGCAGGTCATCGACCAGCAGCACCTTCTCGCCCGGCGCCAGTGCATCGTCATGCACCTCGACCACGGCCTCGCCATATTCCAGCGTATAGGCCTGGCTGATGGTCTGCCCGGGCAGCTTGCCCTTCTTGCGGATCGGCACGAAGCCGGTGGTCAGTTGATGCGCCACCGCGCCCCCCAGGATGAAGCCGCGCGCCTCAAGCCCCACCACCTTGTCGATGCGCTGCCCGGCAAAGGGCGCCAGCAACTGATCGACGCAGATCCGAAAACCGCGCGGATCGGCAAACAGCGTGGTCACATCGCGAAACAGGATCCCTTCATGCGGGAAATCGACGATGGTGCGGATATAGTCCTTGACGGTTTTCATGGGTCATTCCGTAGGGGGCTGGGTCAAAAGGCGGCCGGCAATCGGCATCAGCCGTTCAACCATTTTCGGATCGCGGGCGGAAGGGGCGGTCATCAGCGCGTGATCCAGCGCCCGTCCGCAGCCAGCGCCGCAGGTCGCCGGATGGGCGGGCAGGGCGGCGACCGTTGCTTGCGCCAGCGTGGCGTTGGCCGCCAGCACCCGCAGGATTGCGGTGACATCGACCGCGGCCTCGGCCTCGTGCCAACTGTCGTAATCGGTGACCATGGCGAGGCTGGCATAGCAAAGCTCGGCCTCGCGGGCGAGGCGGGCCTCGGGCATGCCGGTCATGCCGATCACATCGGCCCCCCAGGCGCGATACATCCGGCTTTCGGCGCGAGTGGAAAATTGCGGCCCCTCCATCGCCAGATAGGTGCCGGCAGGGTGGACGGTCGCACCCGCCGCCCGGGCGGCCGCGGTGGCAGCGGCCGAAAGGTCCGGGCAGGTGGGATCGGCAAGGCCGACATGCGCCACCAGCCCCGGTCCAAAGAAGCTGGGCGCGCGCCGGGTGGTGCGGTCGATATACTGATCCACCTGCACGAAATCGCCGGGACGGAAATCCGGGCGCAGCGACCCCACGGCCGAGATCGCCAGCACCTCCCGGCACCTCAGCATCTTCAGCGCGGCGATATTGGCTTGATAGGGCACCGCATCGGGCGGCAGCGGGTGGCCGCGCCCGTGGCGTGGCAAGAAAGCCATCTGCCGCCCGGCCATGCGCCCCAGCGTGATCCGGTCCGAGGGCGCGCCCCACGGCGTCTCGACCGTTACCGCGCGGGCCTCGTCCAGCATCCCGGGCGCATAAAGGCCCGAGCCGCCGATGATGCCGATGGGGGGAAGGTCGTGGGTCTGGGTCATGGCGGCCTCCGTGATTGGCGGCAGATTGACTGCGGAAGACGGCCACCGCAAGGGGCGCAGGCCTGTGGCCGGGTGCCGCGTGCCGCCACAGGTTTGAACGCCGCCGCCCATCGTGCTAGCGCAGACGCGGAATTGAGTCGGCGGAGGCGGCATGTATCGGCTGGAACAGGAGACCGAGGCCGACTGGTGGGAGGTGGAGGCCCTTCTGGACCTGTGCTTTGCGCCCGGTCGCACGGCGCTGTCCTCCTACCGGCTGCGGGACGGGGTGCCGATGGTGGCGCCGCTGTGCCTGACCCTGCGCGATGACGAGGGGACATTGGCTGCCGCGATCCGCTATTGGCCGGTGCAGGTTGCCGGGCGGGACGTGCTGTTGCTGGGCCCGGTGGCGGTTCACCCGACCCGGCAGGGCGAGGGGCTGGGCGGGTTGCTGATCAACGAAAGCCTGGCCGAGGCCCGCCGTCTGGGCTGGGCGCGGGTGATGCTGGTGGGCGATGCGCCCTATTACCGCCGTTTTGGCTTTCGCAAGCTGGAGGGGGTGGTGATGCCGCCGCCCACCAACCCCGACCGGGTGCTGGGGCTGGAGCTGGTGGCTGGGGCCTGGACCAACGTCGCCGGGCCGGTGGAAAAGGCCTCGCCCCTTGATCCCGCGGCGGCGGTTCTTACATCGAAGACATGACCGTGCCTGTCCCCCATTCCGCCCCGGCGGCCGAGATCGCCCGTCTGGCCGAACGCCAGCGCAAGGCGGGTGGGCCGGTGATGGCGGTGATGCTGCGGATTGGCGGCTCGGTCGAAAAGTCGTTGGCGGGTTTGCCCAACGGGGTGCGCAAGGGGCTGGATGGTGCGGTGCGCGCCGCGCTGTGGCAGGCGGCAAGCGTTGCGCGCCTTGGCAAACACGCCCCTGACATTGGCCCGATCGGCGCGCCTCTGGCCGCGGCGGTGGCCGGGGCGGCAGGGGGCGCGGGCGGGATCGCCACGGCAGTGGCCGAGTTGCCGGTGACGATCACCCTGATCCTGCATGCCATCGCCGGTGCCGCCCGGGATGAGGGGTTCGACCCCGATGATCCTTGGGTGCGGGCCGAATGTCTCAAGGTCTTGTCCGGCGGCAGCCCGGCCGACAGCGATGACGGCATCGACACGGCGCTGATCGGCGCGCGGCTGACGCTGAACGGGCCGGCGCTGCAAAAGCTGATCGCCACGATCGCACCCAGATTGGCCACGGCGCTGGGCCAAAAGCTGGCGGCGCAATCGGTGCCGGTTCTGGGCGCGGTGTCGGGTGCGGCGATCAACGCGGCTTTTCTAAATCATTACAGAGAGTTGGCACGCATCCGCTTTGCCCTGTTGCGCTTGGTGGCGTTGAACGGGTCCGAGGCGGTGCTGCCCGCCTTTCGCGCGGCCACCGCCGCGCCGCGGATCACGAGGGCCTGACCGTTGAGGGCGTGACTGCCGAGGGGGTGACCGTCGAGGGGCGCGGTTTGCGCGCCTTGCGGCACGCATCCGAGCAGTGGCGCACCTCGTCCCATACCCGCGCCCATTTCTTGCGCCACGCGAAGGGGCGGCCGCAGGTGGCGCAGGTCTTTTGCGGCAGATGGGGTTTCTTGTGGGTCATAGATCGAGGCTCAGCTGTCCGCCGGGCGCCACCCGCCGCGGGGGCGAGACCAGCAGCGCCGCCGACTGGCTGCGCGCCCGCTCCAGCCGCGAGGTGTGGCGATCGAGGATGTCGGTGCGGGTCTGGTGATACTGCGCGCCCTGACGGGCCGTCGCCAAGGCCGCGCGGCCCTCGCGCAGCGCGGTGGTCGGGTCGATCACCGGCTCGGGGTAGCGGCGGCCCAGCAGGCGGCCAGCCTCGGGCCAGCGCCACGGGGTTTGCAGATGCAGGTCTGGCACGGCGGCAAGTTCCGGCACCCAGCGGCGGGTAAACCGGCCCAGCGGATCCTGATCCAGCCCCTGTTTCACCGGGTTGTAGATCCGCGGCAGGTTCACGGCGGTCAGCCCCGCCTGCATCTGCACCTGCGGCCAGTGGATGCCGGGATCGTAATCGGTAAAGCGGCGGGCCAGATGCAGACCGACCGCCCGCCAGTCCAGCCCCATCAGATGCACCGCCGTCGTGACCAGCATGGCGCGGGCGCGGAAATTCAGCCAGCCGGTCGCGCGCAGATACCGCAGGCAGGCATCGACAAAGGGCAGCCCGGTCTCGCCCGCGACAAAGGCCGCCATCCGTGCGGCGTCATGGTCATGGCGGGCGGCGGCGGGATGCAGGGGGCGAAACTCGTATCCCGGCTCGGATTCCAGCTTTTGGGTGAAATGGTCGCGCCAGGCCATGCGGGACTGAAAGCTGGACAGGCTGGCGCCCCAGCCCGGCCCCGGCCGCGTGGCGGCCTGAGCGGCGGTGGCCTGCACCACGCTGCGTGCCGAGATCGTCCCGACCGCCAGATAGGGGGACAGGCGCGAACAGCCGCGTTCGGCGGTCAGGGGCGAGGCCATCGCGCGGCGATAATCCTGCCCGCGACGGGTCAGAAACCCTTCCAGCATCAGCCTTGCCGTGGCAGCCCCGCCGGGCTGACGGTGGGGGCAGGGATCATCGGCCAGACGCAGGCTGCGCGTTGACGGGATCACCCCGGGTTCGACCCCCGGCACGGCGGTCAGGGCGGGGATCGGCACTTCAGGCGCCGACATGAAGGCATCGCGGCGCGCGCCCCAATCGGCTGGCCGACGGCCCCGGCAGACGCCGGTCTGCGGCAACTCTTCCCAGCGGATGCCTTTAGCGCGGGCCCAGGCGGCCACCTGCCTGTCGCGGGAGAAGGTGAAGGCGTTGCCGATTTCCTGATGGCTGATCATCCAGCCGATGCGATGGGCGCGGGCCAGCCGCTCCAGCACGGTTGCGGCATCGCCCACGCGCACGACCAGCGGCGCCCCGATCCCGGCCAGATCGTGGCGCAGCCCCTCCAGCGTTTCGGCGATATGCGCCCAATGTCGGGCGGCGCTGTCGTCCTGCGACCACAAAGCCGGCTCGACGATATACAGCGGCAAGACGCGGCCCAGACCGGCCGCGCGGGCCAGCGCCGGGTGATCTTCGATACGCAGATCGCGTTTGAACCAGACGAGAACATTCATGGAACATATATCTGGTGCAAAGTGCCGATTCGGCAAGCCATCGCTTGTGGATCGACCGATGCTTGCACATGCGCCAGCACCCGTTAAAGATGCGGCCGAAAATGGCCACGCGCGGGGAATTGCGTCATGAGGCAGACGATTCGGCGCCAGCTTGGGGCCCACGCCGCGTCGCTGGCCTTTGGCCTTGCGCTTGTGCTTGGTCTGGCCATGACCGGTGCGGTGTTCATGGCAGAGCGGCGCAGTCAGGTGGTCGAGTTCGAGCATAGTGCCGATCAGGCGGTGGACCGCGTGCTGTCGCGGCTGGATCGGCATGTGATCCTGCTGCGCGCCACCAAAGGACTGTTCGACGCGGCAGAAAATGGCGTCAGCCATGACAAGTTCAGCCGGTTTGTCGGATCGGTGGACATCATGTCCGAGTTGAAGGGCATTCAGGGCATCGGCTTTGCCCGGATGTTGCCCGCCGGCACCGAGTCGCAAGCCGCAGCCGAGGTCGCGACCCATTATGGCCAGACCGTCGCGGTGCGTCCCGAGACCAGCCTGCCGCTGCGCACGCCGATCGTGCTGCTGGAGCCGCCGGACCAGCGCAACCTCGCGGCCCTGGGCTATGACATGTATGCCGAGCCGGTGCGGCGTGCGGCGATGGACAAGGCGATTGCTACCGACAGGCCGCAGATCACCGCCCCGGTCGAGCTGGTGCAAGAGATCACCGATGAAAAGCAGGCCGGGTTCCTGGTCTATCTGCCACTGAACAATCCCCGTCTGCCCCGGATGGGCGACAGCCCGGTTGCGGGCTTTGTCTATGCACCGTTTCGCGCCGGTGACCTGATCCGCGCGGCGATGGAAGACGGCGAGGCGCTGCCGGTTGCCCTCAAGGTGCTGGATGTCGATGCCAACCGCGCGATCGTGCATGCCGATCCGGGGTTTGAGGCGGCGGATGGGCTGAAAACCAGTCGCCTGATCGAGGTGATGGGACGCAACTGGGCTTTCCAGTTGCGCGATACGTCCACCGTCCCGCTGCTGCGGCGCCATTACGGCAGCCTGCTGCTGGGCGTGATCTCGCTGATGTTTGCCTCGGCCGCCGCGCTTGCGATCACCGCGCGCCAGCAAGAGGCGGCGCAGGCCCGCGCCGTGGCCGCCGCATCCGCGCGCGAGGTCGAGTATCGCGGGATGTTGCTGCAAGAGATGAAGCACCGGATCAAGAACCACATCGCCCGCATCCAGTCGATTGCCCGGCAAAGCGCGCGCGGGGCGACAGATGTGAAGGCCTTTACCGAGGCTTTTGATGCACGTTTGCAGGCCATGGCGGCGGTGCAGGAAATCCTGGCCGGCAATGCCTCGGCCGAGGGCGATCTGGGCGCGATCCTGCGCAAGGAGCTGCAGCAAGGTCTGGATCAGGACACGATTGCCCCCTTGCTGGACGGGCCTGAGGTGCGGCTGGACGAACGGCAGAGCCATGCCCTTGCGCTGGTCTTTCACGAACTGGTCACCAACGCGATGAAATATGGCGGGCTTTCACCGTCCGGTCAGGGGCTGACAATCGATTGGCATGTCGATCACAGCACCGCGCCGCCGCAACTGGTGATCGACTGGCAGGAACGCTTTGCCAATGGCGATAGGTCCGCGGGCGCAGGCAAGGGGTTCGGCTCGCGTCTGATCGAGGCCAGTTTGCGGGGTGAACTGGCAGGCCAGATCGAGCGGTCCTTCCACCCTGACGGGCTGACCATCCTGCTGCGCTTTCCCTTGGCACCCTGCGCCGGGATATGAAAGATCCGCACCACCGGGGGTGGTGCGGATCGACCTTGATTTGTTGAGGGATCAGATCTCGAACTTGGGCAGGGCCTTCAGCTCATCCTCGGTCATGTCGGTGTAGACGCGGATATCGCCACCGTCACGCTGGGCCACGCTGATGCGCTCCATCGGCAGGGCGACACGATGTTCACCCATGCCCAGGAAGCCGCCCACATCCATCACCACCTGGCTGACCTTGCCCTCGGGCGTCAGTACCAGATCGGCGATGGTGGCAATGTCATTGTTGTTGGGACCATAGACATTGGCGCCAGTCAGCATCTCGGCGGTCAGCACCGAAGGTTCGACCATGGCATAGCCTTCGGGAAGGTCATAGCGAGGCGCCGTGCCATCGGAGGCGGTGCCATCGGCAGTCGTCGCGGGGGCGGCCTCGACGTCGGCTTCGGGTGCGGCGGGCGCTTCGGCCTGAGCCTCGACCTCGGCATCGGTCACAACTGCGGCGCGGCGATATTCGGGCGCGGACTCGATCAGGGCGCGGTCGCCGCGCATCACCAGAAACCAGTCATCGGCATCGGTCGCACTGTCCTGGACAAAGCGCAGCGCGTCCATGTCGACCGCGGCCTGGCGCTCGCCGATCCCGAGGAAACCGCCGATATCGACCAGCACCGCATCCACCTTGCCGTCACGGCCCAGCAGGATGTCATTCACCTCGCCGATATCGTTCCAGCCGGTCTGGACACCCTCATAGGCATCGGCATCGACCTCGGCTTCGCTGACATAGATGCGGGCGCCGATCATGTCGGAGGCGGTAACGGACTGCTCGACAACCTCGGCCTGGAACGGAGAGGTGGCGGCGGTCTGGGCAAAGGCGGGCAGGGCAAGGCAGGCCGCTAGAGCGGAGGAAAGCAGCATCGACTTCATGGAAATCTCCTTTGTTACCTTTCGGTTACGCGGACGCGACACTTCGTTTGCGTCTCTGCATCAACAACCCGCGGCACCTCATCCGGTTCCTGAGGCGATGCATTTTCCTGCGGCAAAAGCGCCCGCCGGGTGTGATCGCAGCCCTTCGGACATGTCGATGCCAAGGCCCGTCCCGCCGGCAAGCGACTGGCGGAACGCAAAACTCCGCGGCGCTGAAAGCGGCCGCGGAATTGGGTCTTGAAAAGCTCTGGAGCGGCCCGCGCTCAGGCGTGGAGCGTGTCGGTCGAGGCAAAGAACATCGCCTGACTGACCGCCGAGCGGACCTGTTCCTCGGTATATGGCTTGTTGATCAGGAAGGCGGGTTCTGGCCGCTCGCCGGTCAGCAGGCGCTCGGGGAAGGCGGTGATGAAGATCACCGGCACATCGCCGAACTGCGCGAGGATATCATTTACAGCCTCGACGCCAGACGAATTGTCGGCCAGCTGAATGTCGGCGAGGATCAGGTCGGGCTTTTCGGCCGCCGCCATCTCGACCGCTTCGGCATGGGTGCGGGCATTGCCGGTGACCCGGTGGCCCATCCCCTCGACGATATCCATGATATCCATGGCGATGATCGCCTCGTCCTCGATCACCAGCACCGATCCCCGCACCGAATCCTCCATTTCCCGAAGGGCAATCTCGACCAGCCGCGCGGCTTCGTCTGCCGTGGTGCCCATGATTGCCGCGACCTCGTCATGGTCGAAACCCTCGATGGTGTTCAGCAGCAAAGCCTCGCGCGTGTTACGCGTCAGGGCTGCCATATGCGACTGCGCCCGGCCGGCCAGCGCGTCGTCCTCTTCCGCCACAGGCGCGCCCGAGCTGGACCAGATCGTATGGAAAACCGAGAACAGCGCGACACGCGGGTTGGGCTGGCTGGCCAACAGTCCAGGGTCAGCCACGATCGCCTCCAGCACAGCAAGGGCATAGTTGTCGCCGGTGGTCTGATTTCCTGTCAAGGCACGGGAATAACGGCGAAGAAAGGGGAGGTGGCGGGCAACCCGGGCCGAAAGGTCGACCGTGTCCACCGTATCCTGTGCGAGCATCAGTCATACTCCATAAATTTTGCAACATTGCTGGAACCAAACGCCGCAGGCCGCGTTGGGTTCCAAAGAAATCGTGGGAATCCGTGAAAAAAATGTCCAGCATCAAAGATGAGGATGTGCCGCGCAGGCAAGCCATCCGGTCGCAGATCGACGAAAACCTCAAGCGCGTCTACGCGTCGGCGCTGAACGAAGAGTTGCCTGACCGGTTCAAGGACCTTCTGGCGCAGCTCAAGGCCGCGCAGGGCGCGAAGGGCGGTGAGTCATGACGGATACGGCAGCCGTTGCCGATCCGCGGGACCGACTGGCCGAGGCGATCCCGCGCCTGCGTGCGTTTGCGATCAGCCTGACGCGCGACGTGACCCGCGCCGACGATCTGGTGCAGGACACGATCCTGAAAGCCTGGTCGAACATCGAAAAGTTCGACCCTGCGACCAATCTCGATGCATGGTTGTTCACCATCTTGCGCAACACCTTTTATTCAGGCCTCCGCAAGACCCGGCGCGAGGTGTCCGACAGTGACGGCACCCATGCGGCCGGCCTGTCGGAAAAGCCTGCCCATGACTCGCGGCTGGCCTTCAAGGACTTTCAGCGGGCTTTCGATCAGCTCAGCCCGGAACATCGCGAGGTGCTGATCCTGGTGGGCGCCTCGGGCTTTTCCTGTGAGGAGGCGGCGGGCATGATGGGCGTGGCCATTGGCACGGTGAAAAGCCGCGCCAGCCGGGCGCGCAAACGTCTGGCCGAGTTGCTGCATCTGGAGGATGGAGAGGACATGTTTTCGGGCACGGACGGGGCGACGCAGGCGGTGGTGCTGCGGCCGGGGGTCCCCGTGGGGGCAAGGTGATCCAGAGGTGAGCGAGAGACGTCGGCTGTTTTCGACATCCGGTCTGGGGATGCGGTTGGGCGGCACGTTAGTGCTCGCCCTTCTGCCTTTGGGCATCCTGGCTGTCGTTCAGACCCGTGACGCCGTCGAACAGACAAGCCGCATGACGCTGAGCGGGATCGGCGGGGCCTCTCTCGCAGCCGTTCAGGATCAGATCGACCTGATCCGCGAGGCGCAGATGACCGCCCGTGTCCAGGGGGCGGCGCTGTCGGCAGTGATACCGGAAGATCAGGAATGCGCGGCGCGGATGGCCTCGATCGCCCGGACGATCCCGCAGGCCACGCATCTGGCCTATTTTGACATGTCCGGACGCAGCAGCTGTTCGTCGACCGGCAAGATCGTGGATATGTCCGAAAATGCGCTTTTCCAGCGTCTGATCGCCAAGAAAGAGCCGCGGTTGGGCTACAGCCCCGAGGGGCAGGTCTCGGGGATGCCAGTGATCTCGGCCAGCCACCCGGTGGTCGGGCCGGGGGGGCGGCAACTGGGGATCGTGACGGTTTCGGTCCTCTATCAGTCCGTGTCTCACAAGACCTATGAGGGAGATTACGGCAACTGGACGCCGCTGATTCTGGCAACCGTCACCAGTGACGGCATGATCCTCGCATCGGAACAGGAGGAGGACGAGGTCAAGCGGCTTCTGCCCGCAGGGCTGGCGCTGCCCGCGTTGGATGCTGTTGCGGGCAAGCCCTTTTACGATGAGGCCGAAGGCGACCGCAGTCGCATCGTATCGGTCATTCGGGTGACGGAAGGGTTGAACCTGCTGTCCGTCTGGCAGCGCGAAGGCAGTGGCTGGGCGCAGGCCACCCTGGCGCCATTTCTGGTTCCGGCGCTGACCTGGGCTGCGGCGCTGATCGCGGCTTCTGTCGCTTCCGGGCGGCTGGTCGTGCGCCATGTGCGGGCGCTGGCACGGTCGATGTCGGCCTATATGAAAGACCGCGCGCATCTGCCGATGCCGGCGATCAACGAAGCCCCGACCGAGATCCGCGCCCTGCACACGGTCTATCAGCAACTGATCAGCACCATCGAGCAGGATGAGGCCGAGCTGCAGAACCTGCTGGTCGACAAGGAAACCCTTCTGCGCGAGGTGCATCATCGCAGCGGCAACAGCCTGCAGATCATCGCCTCGGTGATGCGGATGTATAGGCGCGAAAGCAACGATCCGTCGCTCAGGGCAGTGCTGGACGGGCTTGTGAACCGGGTGATGGCGCTGTCCTCGACCCATACCAGTCTTTATGGATTGGCGGGGCGCAGCGACGTGCCGATGGATGAAATCCTGGCCAGCGTGATCCAGCGTCTTAAGCAGATCCACGGCATCCGCCAAGGCACGGTGAAAAAGCGTTTTGATCCGATCCGAATGCCGGCCCAGACCGCGATCCCGCTGGCGCTGGCATTGGCCGAGGCCATGGGCGCGCTGTTTGCCGCGCCAGGGCTGGGTGCCCATGGGATCGAAGTCGACCTGAACCGCGATGACGACCGCATCCGCCTCAGGCTTTCCGGCCCGGCCGTGCCCGAGTTGATGCCCGAGACCACGCGCGGCATCACCGCTTTGCCGCGGATCATGCTGCGGCAATATGCGGCGCAGCTGCGCGGGCAGCTGGAAATCCATATCATCGAGGGGCGCGCGGTGCTGGATCTGTCGATCCCGGCAGGCTGAGGCTGACAGCGGGCCCGTCAATGCCCTTGCGCCAAATGCAAGAACCGGCCCGTCGAGAGGGCCGGTTCAGATGTTTCAAGCCAAGGACCGCTCAATGTCGGACCGGCGTCACGACCGGGCGGGGCGGTTGCGCGGCCCGGTGCAGCGCATCCCGGGTGCGATCCATGTCCTGCATCACCGCCTGCGCCAGATTGCGGGCCAGATCGCCGGCCTTTTCAGCCTCGCCCCGCGCCCGCTGCCGCGCCTGATCCACCACCAGGTCGCGGGTTGCCCCCATCAGCCGGTCCTCCGCCTCGGTCGGGCGGAACATCAGCGCCACGGCCGCCCCGAGAGCCGCCATCCCCAGACCTGCGGCCAACGGACTGTCCTCGACCGTGGCGCGCCCGGTGCGTGCCAGTTTCAGGCGCGCCATATAGGCGGCTTCGCGCGCGGCATAAGCCTGTTGGCGGGCCGTGTCGGACAGGGTTTCCAACCCCTTGGACAGGGTCGCGCGGGTGTCGGTCAGCAGCGCCTGCTGGATATCGGCACGATGACGGGCCAGATCGGCGGCCGATGCCAACCCGCGCCGCGCGGCCTCATCCAGCTTGGCCAGCATTTCGGCCGCGCGGGCGCGCAGGCCCTGTGCCTCATCCAGCCATTCCCGATCCGGTTCGGGCGGGCAGTCGAAACAGGGGCCGCCCTCGTCTTCCCAGCGGGTGATCGCCTCGAAGCGAGTGCCCGCGGTCGGGTCTCGGGTCACATGCGGCGGGCCTTCGGCCTTGGCCATCCGGCCATAGAGCAGCGACAGCAACGCCACCCCGGCCAGCCCCGCCATCAGCGGCTGGGCGCGGACCGTCTGGTCAATCTGCTGCAACCCAGGCGCCAGATGGCTTGCGACCGCGGCCTTGCCCTGCTCGAGCAGGGTGTCGAGGCTCAGCCGCCCGCGCAGTTCCTCCAGTGCGCCGGACAGTTTCGCGCGCTCGGCGACCAGCCGGTTCTCGATCTCGATCTTGCTGTGTTCGTGCAGGTCAGACATGTCCAACTCCTTCCGCCGCAATGGCGGTCTTGATGGTTTGCACATCGCGGTCGATATTGCGCAGGCTACGACGTGGCATGATGCCTTTGATCTGCAGGGCCGCCCGGCCCGAAAGCGCCAGCATCAGCGCGACCAGCCCCAGCGCCAACGCCACGACCAGCCCCGCCCAGTGCGCCGCCAGACCGGCCGCCACCAGGGCCGCAACGCCCGCCATCGCCAGCACGTTCAGCGCGACCAGCGCCACGATACCGGCGATCGCGATGCGTGCAACGCCACCCGCTGCGGCCTGCAGACCTTCGCCCACCTCGGCACGGGCGAGCGCGATCTCGCCCTGCACCAGCGCCCCGATGCCTTGAACGACATCGCCAAACAGCGCGGCCGTGCTGCCGCGCGCAGGGTCACGCGGCTGTTCCATCACGAATGATACTCCCCACGACGGGCCGAGGCGCGCAGGAAGCGGGCAAGGCAGAACCCGGCAACCGCCGCACCGGCCATGAAGGCCCCCGGATGACGGCGCGCCATCACCCGCAGATCGTCGCCCAACTCGGTGACCGACCGCTGCCGCAGCGCATCCGAGGCCCCCTGCAGGCTTTCTGCAACGGTGGTCATCAGTCGCGTCTTCAGCGTGTCGTCCTGATCGGCAAGGCTGTCCTGCAATGAGGCCGCCAGCCGGTCGCCCACCTCGGACAGGGTTTCGCGGGCGGCATCAGCACGATTGACCGCGCGATCCTTCACCTCACCGGCGATTTCGCCAGCAGTTTCACGCGCGGCTTCGGCCGCGTCAGAAAGTTTGGTGCCGATGGTGTCGGCGGCGTTCTTGACATCGGCCTTGATCGCATTGGCATTCATGGCATCGCTCCTCTGGAAAATTGCTGCGGGGTAAAAAATCCTGCGTCTTGCATCGCAGTCCTGCAGCGTTATGCATCGATAATGCGCGAGGCGAATATCGGTTCCCGGTTGCTTGTCAGATTTTGATTCCGGATTCTGATCCCGGCCGGCGATCCGGATGTAATGTCGAGTGAGAGGAGACGGCGAGTGAGAGGAAGTGAGAGGATTGGATCGCGTGCGACAGTTCTTTTGAAAATCTTTTGAAAACGAACTCCACGCCTTTCCCGACCCGCGCGTCAGATACGTCGCAAATAATTCGAAATCCGTTGGGAACCGGGTGCCGGGATGTTGTGTTGTTCCTGCAGTTCGTCACCGGCGCCAGTCATGCGCCTCAGATAGGAGAATCCCCATGCTTGGTTGGGCTGTCACCTTTCTCGTCATCGCGCTGATCGCCGGCGTCCTGGGTTTTGGCGGTATTGCCGGCACCTCGGCGGGCATTGCGCAGATCCTGTTCTTTGTCTTCCTCGTGCTGTTCGTGATTTCGCTGATCGGCCGGTTGATGCGCCGGCCCTGATCGCGGGTCATTTCGGTAACGAGTAACGCTCATTTCTGCTTCCTCCCTGCCTGTGCCTTGGGGCTGCGATTTTATCGCGGCCCCCTTTTTGCTTTGGCCGCTTTTTTAATCAAGACTCGTAAAAAGAATTGGAACCATGGCGCTTTCCTGGCGTTTGCAATTTACGCTGTGATGCGTGCGGAGCGAGGGAATCCATGACGTCCGAAAAATCATCCTCTGAAATGATCGAATGGGACCAAAAGGACGACGGCGGATCTTCGATCGTTTCTCTGACAACGATGGCCACGATTACGGTGGTCTGTGCGATCCTGATCGTCGCGAAGGATCTTTTCTTGCCGTTGGCCTTGGCCATGCTGATGGCCTTCGTGCTGACGCCGGTGGTCAATTTCCTGCGTCGCCGCGGAATGCGCGACACACCGGCGGTGCTGGTCACGGTGACCGCGGCGGCGGCGCTGGTCGGGGCCTTTGTGCTGGTCTTTGCCTACCAGTTGAGCGTGATCGGAACCAACCTTCCGAAATATCAGGGAAATGTCGTGACCAAGATCGACTCCCTGCTGGAGGCGGGCGGCGACAGTGGCTTCGTCTCGCATCTGTCCGGCATGGTCGACGGCATAATGCAAAGGATCGAGCAAAAAAGCACCGCCGTGGCCGGCCCGGGTGACGATGCGGCGATGAAGGTCGAGGTGGTCGAGCAAACCTCCATGCGGGACTGGCTGGTTGGGGTGATCCTGCCTGCCCTGACCCCGGTGGCGATCTTTGGCTTGATCTTCGTGCTGGCGGTTCTGGCCCTGCTGGAGCGGGGCGCGCTGCGCGACAAGCTGGTGCAACTGATCGGTGGCAGCAACATTCTCGCCTCGTCACGCCTGCTGGCCGAGGCGGGCGGGCGCGTCTCTGACTATCTGTTCGCGCAATTGGTGGTGAACGCGATCTACGCGCTGCCGATCTGGCTGGGGCTGTGGCTGATCGGGGTGCCCAACGCGCTGTTTTTCGGCATCGTCACCCTGGTCATGCGGTTTGTGCCTTATATCGGCACCGCCGTTTCAGCGATCCTGCCCTTGACCATGGCCTTTGCAGTTTCGCCGGACTGGTCGCTGGTTCTGATGACGGCGGGACTGTTTCTGCTGGTCGAGGCGGTGACGTCGAACGTGGTCGAGCCGTGGTTCTACGGTCGTCGCACCGGTGTCAGTCCGCTGGCCGTGATCGTCTCGGCGATGTTCTGGACCTGGGCCTGGGGGCCAATGGGCCTGATGATCGCCATGCCGCTGACGGTGTGCCTGGTGGTGATCGGCCATCATGTGCCCAGCCTGCGGCTGTTCTCGATCCTGTTCGGTGACAAGCCCGCGCTGACCGAGTCCGCCCAGCTTTATGATCGCCTGCTGGCGGGCCACGCGTTCGCGTTTACCGAAACGGCGGCCCTGTCGACGGCCAACCATTATCTTGCCGAATATTATGACCAGACCGCGATTCCCGCCCTTGCCATGGCGCAGGCGGATTATGAAGCGGGTCTGTTGTCCGACGATCAGGCCCACCGCATCGCCCGTGCGGCCTGGGCGCTGACGGAAGAGCTGGAAACCGTGGTCGAGGGCGAGTTGTCCGAGGCGGAGGCTGAGAGTGGGGCCGCGCCGGGCGAAGGCGACAACCTGCTGAACAATGGCGTGCTGGATGGCGTGGGGCGCCGGGTGGCGGTGCTTGGCGCGCGCACCCGGCTGGATGATGCCGCGGCGCTGATGTTGGCGCAGGCGATGCGCGCCGAGGGGGCCAATACCATCGCCCTGTCGCATCGGGGTCTGTCAACCGCGGTTCTGCGCGATTTCGCGCCGGAAACGATCATCGTGACGGCTTTGGACGGGACGGTCGAGCAGGGGCTGGATCTGTCGCTGCGCAGGTTGCGCCGCCGGCACAGGAACACGCAGATCGGCGTCGCCTTGTGGCCGGATGCGCGCTTGGACAACGCAGCCCCGCCGGCGTCCTTGCCGGGCAGCGATTTTGTCGCACTGGGGATGGAGGCAACCATGCGCGCCGCGTTTGGCCTCAAGGAGGGGTGAGGGCATGGAAAAACCCGCCGTCCGAAGGGGCGGCGAGTTGATTTGGGTGCGGAATATGGTTTGGGGAAGCGATGTTAGAGGTCAGAACGCCGCTGCGAATTGCGCGCTGGCCAGCGTGTCTTCCAGCAGGGCGTGGGCATCCTGATCGGCGCGCCAGTCCTGCCCGGTGGCCACGATGCAGGAAATCCCATCCCGACCATGATGCACCACCGTCCAACCGCCCATGATCGCCGAGGCCCACAGCTCCATCTCCTGCCCGCTGAGGCTGAGAACACGGGCCTGGGGTTCTTCGGCGAAATGGTCGCCGAGGTTCTGCGCGACGGTAGCGCGAGTGTCGCAGAAACTTTGCTGCAACGCAGCCGTTTCGGCCTTTTCCCGCTCGGGCGTGATCGGGGCTTCGGTATGGATCGCCAGCGCGTCGAAATCGAGCGGCGCGGTCGCGGTGGCTGTGGCCGTCAGCGTGGCGAGGGCCACAAGGGCCAGGGCCGAGGCAGCGGTCTTGCGGAGCATGTCCTGTCTCCCTTCCTGTCCATGGTTCTGGCAAGACAACGCCGGGGGCGCGCCACGGTTCCGTCTTGCGGGTCGGCGCGGCTGGACATCCGCGTCCGGCATCGGCATTTTCCGCCCTCCCACCGACCGGAGGCTTTCATGATTCCCGACCAGACCCCCCGCATCCTGCGCACCATCGCAACCGAAGTGGGGGCGGCGCCCGGGCAGGTGCAGGCGGCGGTGGCGCTGCTGGACGAGGGCGCGACGGTCCCCTTCATCGCGCGCTACCGCAAGGAGGTGACAGGCGGTCTGGATGACAGCCAGCTGCGCCTGCTGGCCGAGCGTCTGACCTACCTGCGCGAGCGTGAGGCGCGGCGGGCGGCGATCCTGAAATCCATCGAGGAACAGGGCAAGCTGACCGACGATCTGACCACCGCCATTCTCAAGGCCGAAACCAAGGCCGAGCTCGAGGACATTTATCTGCCCTACAAGCCCAAGCGCCGCACCAAGGCGATGATCGCCCGCGAAAACGGCCTCGGCCCGCTGGTCGATGCGATCCTGGCCGACCGCACGGCCGATCCGGCGGTGCTGGCGGCGGGCTTTGTCTGCGAGACTGTGCCCGACGCCAAAGCGGCGCTGGAAGGCGCGCGCGACATCATCGCCGAAAGCCTGTCAGAGAACGCCGACCTGTTGGGACGGTTGCGCGGCCACATGAAGGAGGTGGGCCAGATCGTGGCCGCCGTCGTGCCGGGCAAGGAGGGCGAGGGCGCCAAGTTTCAGGACTATTTCGCCCATGCCGAGCCGTGGTCCAAAGCGGCCGGTCACCGGGTGCTGGCAATGCTGCGCGGGCGCAACGAGGGCTTTCTGGCCCTTGATCTGGCGGTCGAGCCCGATGCCGCGCGCGGCCAGTCCACCGCCGAGCGCGCCTGCGGTGCCGCGCTGCAGGCGGGCGGGCAGGGCAAAGGCGACCAATGGCTGCGCGATGCCGCCAGCTGGGCATGGCGGGTCAAGCTGAAAACCTCGCTCACCCTCGATCTGATGACCGAGCTGCGCGAGCGCGCCGAGGCCGAGGCGATCCAGGTCTTTGCCCGCAACCTCAAGGATCTGCTGCTGGCGGCACCTGCGGGCGGGCGGGCGACCATGGGTCTTGATCCGGGCATTCGCACCGGGGTGAAAGTGGCGGTGGTCGATGCCACCGGCAAGGTGGTCGCGACCTCGACCGTCTATCCCTTCCAGCCCAAAAACGACCTGCGCGGCGCGCAGGCGGAACTGGCGGTCCTGATCCGCAAGCACGGCGTCGAGCTGATCGCGATCGGCAACGGCACCGCCAGCCGGGAAACTGAACGGATGGTGGCCGACCTGCTGGCCGCCCTGCCGGGTGAGGGGAAAAAGCCTACCAAGGTCGTGGTGAGCGAGGCCGGCGCCTCGGTCTATTCGGCCTCGGAACTGGCGGCGCGCGAGTTTCCCGATTTGGACGTATCACTCCGTGGCGCTGTGTCGATTGCCCGCAGGCTTCAAGATCCACTGGCTGAACTTGTCAAAATCGAACCAAAGAGCATTGGCGTCGGCCAATATCAGCATGACGTGGACCAGCACCGTCTGGCCCGGCAACTGGACGCTGTGGTCGAGGATGCCGTGAACGCGGTGGGCGTTGAGTTGAACACCGCCTCGGCGCCGCTGCTGGCCCGTGTCTCGGGGCTTTCGACCGGTCTGGCCGAAGGGATCGTGGCGCATCGGGACGCCAATGGTCCATTTGCGACCCGGCGCGAGTTGCTCAAGGTGGCGCGGCTTGGCCCCAAGGCGTTTGAGCAGGCGGCAGGATTTTTGCGGATCCGGGACGGGAAAGAGCCGCTCGATGCCTCCTCGGTCCACCCCGAGGCCTATGACGTGGCGCGCAAGATCGTATCGGCTTGCGGGCGCGATATCCGCAGCCTGATGGGCGATGGCGTGGCGCTGAAGCGGTTGAACCCGCGGGACTTTATCGATGATCGCTTTGGTCTGCCCACCGTGCAGGATATCCTGTCCGAGCTGGAAAAGCCCGGACGCGACCCCCGCCCGGCCTTCCGGACCGCCACTTTCGCCGACGGGATCGAGGAGATCCGCGACCTGAAGCCCGGCATGTTGCTGGAAGGAACAGTTACCAACGTCGCGGCCTTTGGCGCCTTTGTCGATATCGGCGTGCATCAGGACGGGTTGGTGCATGTGAGCCAGCTGGCGGACCGGTTCGTCAAGGATGCGCATGAGGTGGTGAAGGCAGGCGATGTGGTGCAGGTGCGGGTGGTCGAGGTCGATGTGGCGCGCAAGCGCATCGGTCTGACCATGCGCAAGGACAGCGCCGATGCCCGTGAAAGCGCCCGCGACCGCGCGGCCGAGCGCGGGCCGCAGCCCAAGGGCAAGGCGTTTTCGGGACCGAAATCGGCGGCACCGCAAGGTGGCGGCAGTGGCAATGCCTTTGCCGATGCCCTGCGCGGCAAGTTCGGTAAGTGAAAGGAGGGGGCTCTGCCCCCTCACCCCCGGGGTTTTTGGGTCATGATGAAGCTGCGCAGGCCCGGCTTGGCGTGATCGAGCGCCCATACAGCGAGGCCGGCCACAAGGCCCCAGAAGGCCGCGCCGATGCCAAAGGCACTGACGCCTGCGGCGGTGACGGCCAGCGTGACCGCGGCGGCAAAGCGGGTCTCGGGCGCGGTGAAGGCACCCGTTGCGGCACCCGTGAAAGGGGCCAGCAACGCCAGAGCTACGACCGCTGCCATCAGGGCCGGCGGCATTGCCGCCAGCAGCGACAGTAGCCAGGGCCCGGCCAGCGCGATCAGCACCCAGACCGCTGCGTAGAACAGCCCCACGCGCCAGCGCGTGGCAGGGTTGGGATCGACATCCGGGCCGAGGCAGATCGCGGCGGTGATCGCCGCCATGCTGACCGGATGGGCGCCAAACAGGCCAAAGCCCATGGTCAGCCCACCGGTGGTGACCAGCGCCGGGCCGACGGGCGGCTCGTATCCAGCGGCGCGCAGGGTGGCAAAGCCCGGCAGGTTCTGAGAGGCCATCGTCACCAGAAACAGCGGCAGACCCAGCCCGATCAGCGCCTGCAGGCTGAAGCTGGGCGCGATGAAGGTCAGTTGTGGCCAGCCTGCCGGTTGCGGCGCGGTCGCGGCGCCGGTGGCAAAAGCCAGTGTCAGGCCGAGGGCGAGGGCTGCCAGCACGGCAAAGGCCGGGTTCCACAGTCGCACCAGCAGGAACAGGGCCACCATCGGCAGGACCAGCGCGGGGGCCTCGGTCGCGGCGCCGGGCAGTTTGAGGCAAAAGGGCAGCAGCACGCCGGCCAGCATGCCCGCGGCGATGCCGTCCGGGATGGCGGCCACCGCCCGACCCAGGGGGCGGATGGTGCCGGCAGCAACGGTCAGCGCGCCGGCCAGCAGAAAGGCGCCCACGCCCTCGGCCATGGTCATCCCTTGTGATGCACCGATCAGGGCCGCGCCCGGCGTCGACCATGCCAGCACCACGGGTACCCGGCTTCGCCACGAGAGGAAGGCCGATCCCACCGCTTTTGACAGCGCAATGGCACAGGCCCAGCTGACGGTTTGGGCGGGCGTGGCCCCCAGCGCCTGCGCTGCGGCCACCACCAGCGCGATGGTCGAGCCATAGCCGACCAGCGCCGCCACCACCGCTGCTGAAATCATGGATGCGCGCATCGGATCCTCCCATACCGTCTGGCCGATCTGTGGGCACAGGCGGTGGGCGATGCAAGAGGGGGCGCGATGGAAAACGGCGGCGCCCGATGGACGCCGCCGCATGTTTCGGCTTTCCCTGCGAGGAGAACAGGAAAGCCACCGGCCGCGAGGGAGGAGCGTGGGCCGGAAAGGAAGGCGGCGACCCAGGGAGGAGGAGAGGGTCGCCGCTTGCAGCTTGGCCCCAGGGAGGAGAGTGGGCCTTCGCATTTCAAACCGCTTGCCCGACGCAGGGGCGGGGCGGAAATGGTCGCGGCAATCCCGGGGAGGAGATGGGACCGCCGCTGGCACGGCCCCAGGGAGGAGGAGGGGACCGCGTCATTCGCCGGAAGGCCATGAGATCGGCCTTCCCGTGTAAGGCGCGGCGACCCCAGGGAGGAGGAGGGGGTCGCCGCTTCAGCTCGGCCCCAGGGAGGAGGAGGGGGCGTCGCGTCTGCTTCCGGGGAACAGGCCCGGTATGGATGCGGCAGCCCCGTCGAGGGAGGAGGAGCCGCCGTTTGCCTCCCCCGCTTGGGCGGGGGCTGCGAAATCTTACTTACCGTAGGCCACTTCGGCGGCCAGACGGCGAATGTCGCCCCGCAAGATGCCCAAATCGGAAAGTTCGCGGGCCGAAAGCGCATCCAGCTCTCGCACGGTCTGCATGTAGATGCGGCGGCGGGCAATCATCAGGCGCAGGCCGGACAGTTTGTCTGCGATCCGCGTCATCAGGCCGGAATCAACGCTGCGGCGAGAAATGGCGATGGTCATTTACTTGGCTTTCGGTTCGTGCTGCGGCAGGTGCGCCGCTTGGTTGAGATCAAGATGGGGGAATTGCTGCACTTGCACAATGGCCCGTTGCGTCAATGCTGCCATGCGGCAAGTGCATGGCTGAGCTAATTATTTTTTTAACGTGTTTACCATGCGGCGCCCTGTCTTGTTGCCGTTTCCGAAAACTGTACGATCCGGTCTTGCCCTCCGCGCAAGGAAGGACAAGATTTGTGGGCAAATTAGTCAGGAAATGCCATGACCCTCAGCCGCGATCTTGTCCTAGCCACGCTGCAACGCCTTTCCCTGCCGGGCGGCGGCGATCCTGTCTCGCGCGATCTGATCCGGGCGCTGAACGTGCAGGATGGCCGCGTCAGCTTTGTGATCGAGGCCGAAACGCCAGAGGTCGCCCGCGCGCTGGCGCCATTGCAGGCTGAGGCCGAGGCCGCGATCCGGGCGCTGCCGGGTGTCAAAAGTGTGCAGGTGGTGATGACTGCCCACGGCCCGGCACAAAAGGCGCCGCCGCCGCAGGGGCTGAAGTTTGGCGGCCATGCCGCGCCGCATCAGGGCGGGCCGGCCAAGGTTTCGGGCGTGGACCGCATCATTGCGGTCGCCTCGGGCAAGGGCGGCGTCGGCAAATCCACGGTCAGTTCCAACCTGGCGGTGGCACTGGCGCGGCAGGGGCGGCGGGTCGGGCTGCTGGATGCCGATATCCACGGCCCCAGCCAGCCGCGGATGATGGGCATCAACCGCCGCCCTGCCAGCCCCGACGGCAAGACCATCATCCCGCTTGAGGCGCATGGTGTGAAGATCATGTCGGTCGGCTTCATGTTGAAGGAAGACGAGGCGGTGATCTGGCGCGGGCCGATGCTGATGGGCGCGCTGCAGCAGATGCTGGGGCAGGTGGATTGGGGCAAGCTGGACGTGTTGGTGATCGACCTGCCGCCCGGCACCGGCGACGTGCAACTGACGCTGTGCCAGCGCACGCAGCTGACGGGGGCGCTGGTGGTGTCGACGCCGCAGGATGTTGCGCTTCTGGACGCCAAGAAGGCGCTGGACATGTTCCAGAAGCTGAAAACCCCGGTGCTGGGGCTGATCGAGAACATGTCGACCTATGTCTGCCCCAATTGCGGGCATGAGGCGCATATCTTCGGCCATGGCGGTGTCGCCGCCGAGGCGGCGCGGCTGGGCCTGCCGTTCCTGGGAGAGGTGCCGCTGGATCTGTCGGTGCGGCTGGCGGGCGATGCCGGCACGCCGATTGCCGCGGGCGAGGGGTCGATTGCCGAGGCTTATGGCCGCCTCGCGCGCAGGTTGATTGATGGCGGCATGGCCTGAGCCATTTGTCGGCACGGATTGAAAAGCCCGGATCATCAGGTCCGGGCTTTTTTCATCATGCGGCGGGAAATCATGGGATGGGGGTGTGGGGTGCGCCGCGCGCCGGGAAATCATGGGCTCGTGCTGGTTGAGCCGGCCAGGATGCGAATCAAGTTCGCACCGTTCCGGCGGATTGGCAGGGTGATTCGGGGTAGATGTTCACGTTTGTTCTTGGGTTGAGAGGGCTGGTCATGGGAAATCATGGGCAGTGAATCGCAGATATTTCGCGCCTGATTTCCGCGTAGGGATCACATCCTACTCACAAGATATTGTGGTGAATTGACGTAATTTTCGCAACGCTTAGCCGTGTTGCTGGCTTGGCAACCACAAAATGCTGTTTTCCACAGCTGTGGATAACCAGATATGGACCCTTGGCGTCCAACAATGCCCTTGCTTTCCCATGATTTCCCGGCCATGTTGTGAACATCGAAGGACGCGGAAGATGAATACACGGGGCGCTCAAGACCCCTCAGGCGATAAGCAGGTTTCATACAGGCTCCGCCCTCCTTCGAGAATACGGCGCGCAGGCGAGCAGACATCTCCCCCAGGTGGCATGCGCACCGAGCGACCCAGAGATGGGCCTAAAGGCGGATCGGGCAGTGGCAGCCGCTCGATCCGCCATTTTCGTTTCAGGGGCTGGCCTGGGGAGGTCGGTCAAAACAGGAACCGCAGGGGCAAGGGACAGCCGCCGTGTCGGAGAGCTTCAGAGGCGAGTTCAACCAGAAGGTTGATGCCAAGGCGCGGGTTTCCGTGCCTGCCTCTTTCCGTCGCGTGATCGAGGCTGGCGACCCTGACTGGACCCCCGGCAAGCGCCCGCGGTTCGTGCTGGTCTATGGCGATCCCTCGCGCCAATGGGCCGAAGGCTATACGATGGCCGGGATCCGCAAGCTGGAGCGCCGCATCCTGAAGATGCGGCTGGGCGACAAGGCCCGCAAGGCGCTGCAATTCAACATGCTGACCCTCAGCCAGGAGCTGGAGATCGACGAGGATGGCCGCATCGTCGTGCCGCCCAAGGTGCGCGCCAAGATCGGCGCGACCGATCTGTCCGGCGGGGTCGAGACGGTGTTCGCGGGTTCGCTGGATACGTTTCAGCTGTGGCATCGCGATGCCTATGAGGCCGAATTTGCCGAGCTGATGGCCGGCGCCGACGATCTGCTGGAAGACGGGCAGGATCTGCTGGCGCTTCTGCCTGACGAAGACGAAGAGGAATAAGCCGTGGCTGGTCCTGCGCCCGCCTCCGGTGATGCCTCGCATGTGCCGGTGCTGCTTGGCCCGCTGCTGAAAGCCTGCGCGCCGATTACCGGCACTTGGGTCGATGGCACCTTTGGGGCGGGGGGCTATACCCGCGGTCTGCTGGCGGCAGGCGCCCGGCAGGTGATCGGCATCGACCAGGACCCGCTGGCCTTCGAGATGGCGGCGAACTGGCTGCCGCAATTCGGTGACCGCATCATCCTGCGCGCGGGCAATTTTGCCGATCTCGACACGCTGGCCGGCGCGCCGGTCGATGGCGTGGTGCTGGATCTGGGCGTAAGCTCGATGCAGCTTGATCAGGCCGAGCGGGGGTTCTCATTCCTGCGCGACGGGCCTTTGGACATGCGGATGTCGCAGGCGGGCGACAGTGCCGCCGATCTGGTGAACACCGCGCCCGAGGGGCTGTTGGCCGATATTCTCTATCATTTCGGCGAAGAGCGCGCCTCGCGCCGCATCGCGCGTGCCATCGTTGCCGCGCGCGAGACGGCGCCGATCACCACAACGCTGCGTCTGGCCGAAATCGTCGCCGCCTGCCTGCCGCGCCCCAAGCCCGGGCAAAGCCACCCCGCCACCCGCAGCTTTCAGGCGATCCGCATTGCCGTGAACCGCGAGTTCGAGGCGCTGGCCGCGGGTCTCGCCGCTGCCGAACGGGCGTTGAAACCGGGCGGTCTGCTGGCGGTCGTCACCTTCCATTCGCTGGAGGATCGTGTGGTGAAGCGGTTCTTTCAGGCGCGATCGGGGCATGAGGCGCAGGCCAACCGCTATGCGCCCGCCCGTGCCTCGCAGGAGGCGACGTTTGATCCCGTCACCCGTCGGGCCGTGGGCCCGGATGAGGATGAGCTGGCGCTGAACCCGCGCGCGCGGTCAGCCAAGTTGCGGGTGGCGCGCCGCACGGCGGCTGCGCCGCGCCCCCTTGATCCTGCGGCGCTTGATCTGCCGATGTTGCCCGCCCCGAAAGGACGTCGCTGACATGCGCCCGTTGATCGCAATCCTGTCGTTTCTGGCCATCCTCGGGATGGGGGTCTGGGCTTATCGCGAGAACTATGCCACCCAGCAGGTGCTGCGCGAGGTGGATTATCTGAACCGCGAGATCGCGGCGCTGCGCGAGGCACTGGCGGTGCAGCGCGCCGAATGGGCCTATCTCAACCGTCCCGACCGGCTGCGCGAACTGGCGACCATCAACTTTGACCGGCTGGGGCTTTTGCCGATGGAGGCCAGCCAGTTTGGCCAGTCCAGCCAGATCGCCTATCCGCCGGCGGCGATGCCGCCGCCCACGGGCGGGGTGGATGTGCAGGGCAATCTGGCGCCTGATGGGCAATTTCCGTGACAGGTGGTAGGGACATGAGCGCACCGCAACCGACGATCCGCACGCCGCTGCGCCCGCTGGCGCGGATCCTGCATGCCCGCCAGACCGGTGGCGATCCTGACATTATCGAAGTTGAAAACCGCAGGTTGCGCCACGAGCAAAAGCGCGATCGGGCCCGCCGGCGGGCCGAGGGGCGTTTGCTGATCCTGGCAGCCAGCTTTTTGCTGGCCTTTGGCACCATCGGCGTGCGGATGGGTGTTCTGGCCGCGACCGAGCCGCAAGAGCCGCGCTCGGCCGCGCCGGGCGCCGCGATTCTGGCGCAACGCGCCGATATCACTGACCGCAACGGCCGGGTGATGGCCACCAATCTGGTGACAAGCGCCCTTTACGCGCAGCCGCGCGACATGGTGGATCCGCGCCGCGTGGCGCATGAACTGGCAAAACTCTTCCCCGACGAGATGAATGAGGAAGACCTCTATCGCCGCTTTACCGACGGCCGCCGTTTCCTGTGGCTGCGCCGCACGCTCAGCCCCGAACAACAGCAGGCGGTGTTCGAGATCGGCGATCCGGGCCTGTTGTTCGGCCCGCGCGAGATGCGCCTTTACCCCAACGGCCCCTTGGCCGCGCATGTTTTGGGCGGCGCCAGCTTTGGCGCCGAAGGCGTCAGCAGCGCCGAGGTGATCGGCACGGCCGGGGTGGAAAAGGCGCTGGATGCCCGGCTGCGTGACCCCGCAATGGCGGACAAGCCGCTGGCCTTGTCGATCGATCTGACCGTGCAGGCCGCCGTCGAGGAGGTTCTGTCCGCAGGCATCACCATGATGAACGCCAAGGGCGCTGCGGCGATATTGATGGATGCGCGCACCGGCGAGGTGATCGCCATGGCCTCTCTGCCCGATTTCGACCCCAATGATCGGCCCAACCCGGTCCTGCCCAAAGGGGCCGAGCCGGGCGACAGCCCGCTGTTCAACCGCGCCCTTCAGGGCGTTTACGAACTGGGCTCGACCTTCAAGATCTTTGCCGCGGCACAGGCGATGGAGCTGGGGCTGGTCAATCCCGAAACCATGGTCGATGCTGACGCGCCGCTGATCTGGGGCAAGCACAAGATCAAGGAATTCGAGGGCAAGAACTACGGGCCGTGGCTGTCGGTCACGGATGTGATCGTGAAGTCGTCGAACGTCGGCACCGCGCATATTGCCTTGCAGATCGGCGGTTTGCGCCAGCAGGCCTTCTTCAAGTCGCTAGGCCTGTTTGACCCGACCCCGCTGGAACTGGTCGAGGCACCCGGCGCCAAGCCGCTGATCCCGCCCAGATGGCCCGATATCGTCACCATCACCGCCTCCTACGGCCACGGCATGAGCGCCAGCCCGATGCATCTGGCCGCCGGCTATGCCGCGATTGCCAACGGCGGGATTGCGGTCAAACCGACGCTGATCCGCCGCGATACCCCGCCTGCGGGTGAGCGCGTGCTGTCCGAGCCGGTGGCGGCGGCGGCAGTCTCGATGTTGCGGCAGGTGGTGACGCGCGGCACCGCCTCGATGGCCGAGGTTC
>CAYTMV010000001.1:1730-151835 GCA_964439015.1 uncultured Gemmobacter sp. | reverse complement strand
GGATTTTGCAAGACCCGTCCGGCGGTTGCTGGTCGGGCTGCTGGTCGTGCTGCTTTTGGCGATCTTTCTGTTCTGGCGCATCGACAGCCCCAGGGCCGAGCGTATCCGGGCCGAGATCATCGATCGCGTGCTGCCCGGTTTCGACTGGGTGTTCCTGCCGGTGACCAAATCGGTCGAGATGCTGCGCGGGTTTCAGTCCTATACCGCGCTTTACGAACAGAACAACGAGTTGCGGCAGGAATTGCAGAAGATGCGCGCCTGGAAAGAGGCGGCGCTGCAACTGGAACAACAGAATGCCCGGCTGCTGGACCTCAATCAGGTGCGGCTGGACCCCAAGCTGACCCATGTGACCGGCGTTGTGCTGGCCGATAGCGGCAGCCCGTTCCGGCAATCGGTGCTGCTGAACGTGGGCGCGCGCGACGGGTTGCGCGACGGTTGGGCAGCGATGGACGGGATCGGGCTGGTGGGCCGCATCTCGGGTGTCGGCGCGCGCACGGCGCGGGTGATCCTTCTGACCGATGCCTCAAGCCGGGTGCCGGTGGTGGTGCAACCCTCGGGGCAGCGGGCGCTGCTGACCGGCGACAACTCGATCGCGCCGCCGCTGGACTTTCTGGAAAAGCCCGACCTGATCCGCCCGGGCGACCGGGTCGTGACCTCGGGGGATGGCGGCATGCTGCCCGCGGGGCTGCTGGTCGGATCGGTGGCGCAGGGGCCGGACCGGCGGCTGCGGGTGATCCTTGCGGCCGATTATGAACGGCTGGAGTTTCTGCGCGTGCTGCGCAGCCATGGCCTGGAAACCATCGCCGATCCCGGCCGGTTGGTTGCGCCGGCGCCGCCCTCGGCCAGCTTTGTCGGGCCAATGCCCGCCCCGCGTCCGGTGGTGACCGAAGGCGGCGCGGCCGAGGCCAGCGATGGTTGATCCGGCGCTGCGCGAAATCTGGCAGCATCGGGCGATCTATGTCGCTGTGGCCGCCGGTCTGATCCTGCTGCGGCTGTTGCCGGTCAACACCACGCCAGGTCGCCTGCCGGGCCCCGATCTGCTGTTGTGCCTGACGCTGGCCTGGGTGCAGCGGCGCCCGGATTACCTGCCCGCGGGGCTGGTGGCGGCGGTGATCCTGGCCGAAGACCTGTTCATGCTGCGGCCACCGGGCCTTTGGGCGGCCCTGACGGTGCTGGGGGCCGAGTTCTTGCGCTCGCGCGCTGCACTGACCCGTGAATTGAGTTTTCTGATGGAATGGCTTTTGATTGCGGCGGTCATGGTCGTGCTGTTTCTGGCCGGCCGGCTGGCGCATGCGGTGATGTTTCTGCCGCAGATCGGGTTCGGATATGCGACGGCGCAAGTCCTCGCCTCGATTCTGGCCTATCCGCTGGTGGTCGGCCTGTCACGCGTGGCCCTTGGGGTGCATAAACCCGGCATGGGCGAGGTTGACGCCCGTGGCCGCAGGTTCTGACGGAGGAAGAAACGGATGCGCCGCACCGCACGCGATACCGAAGACAGCGCCCGCAAGGTCAACCGCCGCGCCCTGCTGATGGGCGGGGCAATGACGGCGATGGTGGCGGTGCTTGCCGGGCGGATGCGGTTTCTGCAGGTCGAGCAGGCCGACCAGTTCCGCCTGCTGGCCGAGGAAAACCGGATCAATACCCGGCTGATCCCGCCCGCGCGCGGGCTGATCCAGGACCGGCTGGGCCGCACCATCGCCGGGAACGAGCAGAATTACCGTGTGACGGTAACGCGTGAGGATGCCGGCGATCTGGAAAAGGTGCTGGACAAGTTGTCCAACCTTTTGCCGCTGACCGCCGAGGATATCGACCGTATCCTGAAGGAAAGCGCCCGGGTTTCGGCCTTTGTGCCGATCACTGTGGCCGACCGCCTGACCTGGGAAGAGATGTCGCGCGTGGCGCTGAACGCGCCCGCCCTGCCCGGCGTGACGCCTGAGGTCGGCCTCAGCCGCCATTACCCGCTGGATACCGATTTTGCCCATGTGGTCGGCTATGTCGGGCCGGTGTCGGAAAAGGATCTCGAGGCACTGGAAAGCCCCGATCCGCTGTTGCAGATCCCCAAGTTCCAGATCGGCAAGATCGGGGTCGAACGCTGGACCGAAGACCTGCTGCGCGGCCGCGCCGGCGCCAAGCGGATCGAGGTCAACGCCGTGGGCCGGGTGATGCGCGAGTTGGGCCGACAGGAGGGTGACCCCGGCGCCGATATCCGTCTGACCATCGACGCGGCGCTGCAGAACTTCACGCAGGTGCGGCTGGGCGAGGAAAGCGCCTCGGTCGTGGTGATGGACGTGCAGACCGGTGACATCCTGGCGATCACCTCGGGGCCATCTTTCGATCCCAACCTGTTCGTGCGCGGCATCAGTCAGAAGGACTATGCCGTCCTGACCGAAAACGACCACCGCCCCCTGGCCAACAAGAGCGTCCAGGGCGCCTATCCGCCGGGCTCGACCTTCAAGATGGTGACCGCGCTGGCAGCACTGGACACCGGGGTGGCTGGCCCCGGCACAACCGTCTATTGCCCCGGCTATCTTGAAGTCGGCAAGCACCGGTTCCACTGCTGGAAGCGCGGTGGCCACGGCAGGGTGGACCTGACCCGCGCGCTGGAGGAAAGCTGCGACGTCTGGTTCTATGAGGTGGCGCAAAAGGCCGGCATCGACCAGATCGCGGAAATGGGCCGCGCGCTGGGGCTGGGCATCCGTCACGACCTGCCGATGTCGGCCATCACCGAGGGGGCGATGCCCGACAAGGCCTGGCTGCAAGAGCGTTACAAGCAGGAATGGCGGGTGGGTGATACGATCAACGCCTCGATCGGGCAGGGCTATGTGCTGACCTCACCGCTGCAACTGGCGGTGATGGCGGCACGGATCGCCTCGGGCAAACAGGTGAATCCGCGGTTGATCCACATGGTGGACGGGGTGGCACAGCCGGTTGCCGATGCCCCTGCCCTGCCGGTCGAAAAGGCGCATCTCGATGTGGTGCGCCGCGGCATGTATGATGTGATGAACGGCAACCGCGGCACGGCCAAATCCTCGCGCATTGCCGATGAGACGATGCTGATGGCGGGCAAGACCGGCACGGCACAGGTGCGCAACATCTCGTCCTCCGAGCGCGCCTCGGGGGTGCGCTCGAACGATCAGCTGCCCTGGCGGATGCGCGACCACGCGCTGTTTGTCAGTTATGCGCCCTATGACAATCCCAAGGTGGCGGTCTCGGTGGTGGTAGAGCATGGCGGCGGCGGGTCTACGGTGGCAGCCCCGATCGCCCGCGATGTGACGCTGTTTGCCCTGACCGGCGGCATCCCGCCCCTGTCGGCCTATCCAAAGGCCCAGCGCGGCCGGATGGAAACGCAGCTCAAGGAAATGAAGCTGCGCGATTTCGGGCCCGAGGCCCCGACGCCCAACCGGGCCTGAGACGGAGGCGCGCGGCATGAGCTTTCTGGAATATCGCATCAAGTCGGCCCCCAGCGGGCTGCGCAAGGTGCTGTTTGTGCATTGGCCACTGGTGCTGATGCTGACCGCGGTGGCTTCGGTCGGGTTTCTGATGCTCTATTCGGTCGCCGGCGGGCGGATGGACTTGTGGGCAGAGCCGCAGATGAAGCGGTTTGCCGTGGGCATGGTGGCGATGTTTGCGGTGGCCTTCACGCCGATCTGGCTGTGGCGCAACCTGTCGGGCGTGGCCTATATCCTTGCCTTCGTGCTGCTGATCGTGGTCGAGATGTTCGGCCGTGTCGGTATGGGCGCCCAACGCTGGATCGAGTTGGGCCCGATCGTGCTGCAACCGTCCGAGATGATGAAATTCACGCTCGTGATGATGCTGGCCGCCTATTACGACTGGCTGGACCCGAAAAAGGTCTCGCGGCCGCTCTGGGTGCTGATCCCGGTCTTGCTGATCGTGGCGCCCACGGTGCTGGTGCTGATGCAGCCCAACCTTGGCACCTCGATCATGCTTTTGGCGGTGGGCGCGGCGGTGATGTTCTGCGCGGGTGTCAGCTGGTGGTATTTCGGCGGGGTGTTAGGCCTGGTAGGCGCAGCGGTCTATGGCGTCTTTGCGCTGCGCGGCACGCCCTGGCAGTTTCTGCATGATTACCAGTATCGCCGGATCGACACTTTCCTCGACCCGACAGCCGACCCGCTGGGTGCGGGCTACAACATCATACAGGCCAAGATCGCGCTGGGATCGGGTGGCTGGGCTGGCAAGGGCTTCATGCAGGGCACGCAAAGCCGGCTGAACTTCCTGCCCGAAAAGCACACCGACTTCATCTTCACCACCCTGGCCGAGGAGTTCGGCTTTGTGGGCGCCTTCTCGCTGCTGCTGCTTTATGCCGGGATCATCGCGTTCTGCATCATCTCGGCGCTGCAAAACCGCGACCGGTTTTCGCAACTGCTGATCCTGGGTGTGGCGGCCAACCTGTTCTTCTACATCGCGGTCAACCTGTCGATGGTGATGGGCATGGCCCCGGTGGTGGGGGTGCCCTTGCCCTTGCTGTCCTATGGCGGCTCGGCCATGTTGGTGCTGCTGGTGGGCTTTGGTCTGGTGCAGAGCGCGCATATCCACCGGCCCAGATAAGGGGGGCGGATATGGCGGTGACGGTGCTGTTTGCAGCGGGGGCGGATGATTGGGCGGATTATGCGCCGCATCTGCCGCAGGCGCTGGCCGCTGCGGGGCTGGAGGCGCAGGTGGTCCAGGTTGCACCGCCTGAGGCGGTCGATGCCATCGTCTATGCCCCCAGCAATCCGCTGCAGGATTTCACCCCCTTCACCCGCGCGCGGATCGTGCAAAGCCTTTGGGCCGGGGTCGAGCGGGTGGTGGGCAACCCGACCCTGACCCAGCCACTGTGCCGGATGGTCGATCCCGGCCTGACCGAAGGCATGGTGGAATATGTCACCGGCCATGTGCTGCGCCATCACCTTGGGATGGACCGATGGATTGCCGGTGCGCCCGGCTGGCAGCAGATCGCGCCGCCGCTGGCGCGGGATCGCGTGGTGGCGATGCTGGGCGTGGGGGCGCTGGGTCTGGCCTGCGCCGAGGCGCTGGCCGCCTTGAACTTCCGGGTCGAGGGCTGGGCGCGCGGCCCGAAACCCGGCCTGCCCCTGCCCTGCCATCATGGCGAGGCGGGCCTGCGCGACCTGCTGGCGCGCGCGGATGTCGTCGTGACCCTGCTGCCACGCACACCCGAGACCGAGGATTTGCTGGATGCCCGCCGCCTAGGCTGGCTGAAGCCCGGCGCGGTGATCATCAACCCCGGGCGGGGGGCGCTGATCGACGAGGCGGCGCTGCTGGCGGCACTGGCGGAGGGTAGGGTGTCCCATGCCACGCTGGACGTGTTCAAGATCGAACCCCTGCCCGAGGCCCACCCGTTCCGCGGCCATCCGCAGATCACCATCACCCCGCATATCGCCGCGACGACCCGGGCCGCCACCGCCGCGCAGGTGGTAGCCGAGAATATTCACCGGGCGATGACAGGTGCGCCCCTTTTGCATCAGGTGGACAGGCTGCGCGGCTATTGACCGACCGCCCTGCCGTCAGCGCGCGCGGCGGAAAAACCGGGCGCGCTCATACAGTGCCTCGACCCGCTTCAGCCGGGCCTGCGTCTCATCGCGGCGCAGGCTTTGGACCGATGCCATCAGCGTCTCGACCAGCACCATGATCGACACCGTGCTGTCCCATGCCGAGGGCGCCTCGACATGGGCTGGCAGGGTGTGGCGGGCAAAGCTGGCCGCGGGCGACACCCAGCGGTCGGTGATCAGCACCACCTCGGCCCCTTGCTCGACCGCCAGTTCCACCAGTTGCAGCACGCCGTTTTCATAGCGGCGGATGTCAAAGACCAGCAGCACATCGCCCGGCTTCATGTCCAGCAGCGCCGGTGGCCAGGTGTTCGAAAGGCCCGACAGCAGCGTGACCTGCGGGCGCACCACCTTCATCAGCGTCACGAAATACTCGGCCAGCGCATGGGTGATGCGGCCCCCCATGACATAGACCGCCCGGCCCGGATCAGCCAGCAACTGCGCCGCGGCATCAAACTCGGCATGGTCGATCTGGCCAAGTGTGGCTTGCAGGTTGGCCACCACCGCATCGGCAAAGCGGTTCAGGATATGGGTATCGGGCACGCCACCCGCCCAGCGGTCATGCTTGGCCAGCGGGCTGACCAGCATCGCCTCAACCTCGCCGCGCACCTCGCCCTGCAAGTCGGGATAGCCCTTGAACCCCAGCTTCTGGCACAGCCGCACCACCGTGGGCGTCGAGACCTCGGCTGCCTGCGCCAGCGCCGTGATCGAGCCTAGCGCCGAGACCGGGTAGTTGCGCAGGATATGCGTCACCAGCTGCCGTTCGGCCCGCGTCAGGTCAGGCAGAGCCGTGCGCAGCCGGCCTTCGATGGTGTCGGTCATGGCGTCCCCCGCCCGCGTGTGCTTCGCGGATTCTGGAACAATCGTAACAGAAATTTCTCAAAAGAAAAATTGTTGACAGAAGCCTCGGTCGGGTTGAACCTGAGTGTAACCAACAGGGAAGACTCGCTGCAATGACAGCACCGGATTTTGGCGCGACCTGCGCGCCCGTGGTCGAGAATGCCTCGGCCATGGGGCGTATCGTGATGGTCTGCGAACACGCCTCGAATGCCATGCCGCCCCCTTGGGGCGACCTTGGCCTCAGTCAGGATCAACGTCGGGCCCATATCGCCTGGGACCCCGGCGCGCTGGGGCTGATGCGGGCGCTTGCACAACGGCTGGATGCGGTGACGCTGCACGCCACCGCCAGCCGGCTGATCTATGATTGCAATCGCGCGCCCGACATGGCCGGCGCCATGCCCGCCCGGTCCGAGGTGCATGACATCCCCGGCAATGCCGCGATCGCACCGCCTGAGCGGCTGGCGCGGACCGAGGCGCTGTATCTGCCCTTTACCGATGCGCTGCACGGGCTGATCGCCCGCCGGATCGCGCTGGGGCTGCGGCCCGTCGTCATCACCATCCACAGTTTCACGCCGGTCTGGCATGGGGTGCCGCGGGCGGTGGAGTTTGGGGTGATCCATGACGCCGATCCCCGGCTGGCCCGCGCGATTCTGGTGCAAGCGCAGGCCCGCACCGATCTGGAGGCACAACTGAACGCGCCCTATTCGGCCGCCGATGACGTGACCCACACCCTGCGCCTGCATGCCACGCCCTACAGCCTGCCCAACGCGATGCTGGAGATCCGCAACGATCTGATTGCCACACCGGAGGCCGAGGTGGCGATGGCAGAACGGCTGGCCCCCGTGATCGCCGCGGCGGTCGAGATGATCGAGAGGGAGGGGGTCTGATGCCGCATTTCCTCAAGGCTTTCGTGCGGATCGTCGACCGGATGAATTATGGCGTCGGTCGCTTTGCGATGTATCTGCTGTTTGTCCTGATGGCGGTGCTGATGTGGTCTTCGATCTCGAAGGCTTTCTTCAACCCCTCGCTCTGGACGCTGGAGATGGCACAATTCGTGATGGTGGCCTATTACGTTCTCGGCGGCCCTTACACGATGCAGGCCGAGGGCCATGTGCGCATGGACCTGTTTTATGCCAGGCAATCCGATCGCCGCCGCGCGCTGTGGGACAGTTTCACCGTCTTTGCGCTGATCGTCTATCTGGGGGTGATGGTCTGGGGCGCGGTGGACAGCACCATCTATTCCTTCAGCTATAACGAACGCGCGCCGAGCGCCTGGCGCCCCTATCTCTGGCCGATCAAGCTGGTAATGCTGACAGGGTTCGTGCTGATGCTGTTGCAGGCCGTGGCGTCGCTGATCCGCGACATTGCCACCCTGCGGGGAGAAACGATCTGATGCCGCAGGAACTGATTGCCGTCCTGATGTTCTCGACCATGCTGCTGTTGATGATGACCGGGCAGCGGGTCTTTGGGCTGATCGGTTTCGTGGCCGTGGTGGCGGCCATCGCGCTGTGGGGCACCGGCGGCGAGAGCATGGCCTTCTCGCAGGCCATGAAGCTGATGAAATGGTATGCGCTGCTGTCGCTGCCGATGTTCGTCTTCATGGGCTATGTCATGTCCGAGGCGCGGCTGGCCGAGGATCTGTATCGGATGTTTCACGTCTGGTTCGGCCCGGTGCCGGGGGGCCTTGCCATCGGCACGATCCTGTTGATGGTGCTGATCTCGGCCATGAACGGGCTGTCGGTCGCGGGCATGGCCATCGGCTCGACCATCGCCCTGCCGGAACTGCTGCGCCGCGGTTATGACAAGAAGATGGTGACGGGGGTCATTCAGGCGGGCTCCAGCCTCGGGATCCTGATCCCGCCCTCGGTGGTGCTGGTCCTTTACGCGATGATCGCCCGCGCGCCGGTGTCCGAGCTTTGGCTGGCCGGCATCCTGCCCGGGCTGCTGATGGCGGCGATGTTCATCCTCTACATCGGCCTTCGCAGCTGGTTCCAGCCGCATCTGGCCCCGCCGCTGAACCGCGAGGAACGCGCGGCGATCACGCGGGCCGAAAAGATCGCTTCGCTGCGCGCGGGCGCGCTGCCCTTCCTGATCTTTGCCGCGATGATGGTGCCTTTCGTGCGCGGCTGGACCTCACTGGTCGAAAGTTCGGTCATCGGCGTGGCCATCACCCTGCTGGCGGCGGTGCTGAAGGGTCGGATGAACCGCCGCGTCTTCGAGGAGGCCACCCGTAGCACCCTGTTCATCAGCTGCATGTTCATGTGGGTGATCCTGGCGGCGCTGGCCTTTGGCGCGGTGTTCGACGGGTTGGGTGCGGTGGCGGCGATCGACAGGCTGTTCACGGAACAGTTGGGCCTGTCGCCCTGGACGATCCTGGTGATGATGCAGCTGTCGTTCCTGGTCATGGGCATGTTTCTGGATGACACGGCGATGCTGGTGATCGTGGCGCCGCTTTATGTGCCGCTGGTGGCGCAGCTGGATCTGGGCCTGCCGCGGGGCGATGTGCTGATCTGGTATGGCGTCCTTTACACCATCACCTGCCAGATCGCCTATCTGACGCCGCCCTTCGGTTACAACCTGTTCCTGATGCGGGCCTTTGCACCAAAAGAGATCACGATGGGCGACATCTACAAATCGGTCTGGCCCTTCGTGCTGGTGATGGTCGCAACGCTGGCGCTGATCATGATCTTCCCGGACATCTCCCTGATGATCCCCAATCACTTCTATCCCGACTGACAATCCCCGGAGGGGCGGCTGAACCGTCCCCCACTTTTCCAACGGAGGTTCCACGATGACGACTTCGAGACGCTCCTTTCTGACCACCGGCGCACTGGCCGGTGCCGCGGCACTGGCCGCACCGGCAACCGTGCGCGCCCAGGCGCCGATCAAATGGCGGATGCAGACCTATGCCGGGGCCGCCCTGGGCGAGCATGTAGCCAAGCCCGCGATCGAAACCTTCAACCGTCTGGCCCAAGGCCAGATGGAGATCGAGCTTTATTACGCCGATCAGCTGGTGCCGACGGCCGAGTTGTTCCGGGCCATGCAGTCCGGCACCATCGACTGCGTGCAATCCGACGATGACTCGATGGCCTCGCCCACCGAGGTCACGGTGTTCGGTGGCTATTTCCCGATGGCGCTGCGCTACAGCCTGGACGTGCCGGCGCTGTTCAACAAATACGGCCTGAAACAGATCTGGGAGGAAGAATACGCCAAGGTCGGCGTCAAGCACATCTCGGCCGGCAGCTGGGATCCGTGCCACTTTTCGACCGTCAAGCCGATCAACAGCCTTGCGGACCTGCAGGGGCTGCGGATCTTCACCTTCCCCACCGCCGGCCGTTTCCTGACCCAGTTCGGCGTGGTGCCCGTCACCCTGCCGTGGGAGGATGTCGAGGTCGCGATGCAGACGGGCGAGCTGGATGGCCTGGCATGGTCTGGCATCACCGAGGTCTATACGGTGGGCTGGTCGAATGTGACCAAGTATTTCCTGACCAACAACATCTCGGGCGCCTGGATCGGCCACTTCTTCGCCAATCAGGAACGCTGGGATGCCTTGCCGCCCAACCTGCAAGAACTGCTGGCCACCTGTTTCGAGCAGAGCCACTATTACCGCCAGCATTGGTATTGGGCGGGCGAGGCCGACCTGCGCGTCAACGGTGGCAAGCTGGAGCTGACCACGATCCCCGACGAAGAGTGGAAGACCGTCGAAGACGCCGCCGTCAAGTTCTGGGACGAGATCGCCACCGAATCCGAGATCAAGGCCAAGGTGGTCGAAGCCATCAAGACCTATAACGATGTCATGAACAAATCCGGCCGCCCCTACCGTTACGGCTGAGGCGCAAGATTGCGGTTGCGGGCGGCATCGGTCGCCCGTAACCTGACAATATGATCAAATTTTTCAAACACCCCGGATCAACCGGTGGAAAGGCCAAATGGCCGCAGTGGAGGAGCCCCTATCAATGCCCGGCAACATGACTTTCGATGCCCTGAAGGAAGCCGTCGCGCGCGGCGAAATCGACACGGTGCTGGTCGCCGGCATCGACATGCAGGGCAGGCTGATGGGCAAACGCTTTCACGCAGCCTTCTTCGTCGATGGCGGCTACAAGGAAACGCATTGCTGCAACTACCTGCTGGCTGTGGACATGGAGATGACCTGCGTGCCGGGTTACAAATCCACCGGCTGGGAAAAGGGTTATGGCGATTACGTCATGAAGCCCGATCTGGCGACGATGCGCCCCCTGCCCTGGCTGCCCGGCACGGTGCTGTGCCTTGCCGACCTGCTGGACCACGACACCCATGAGGAAGTGGCGATCAGCCCCCGCGCGATCCTGAAACGTCAGGTGGCCCGGGCCCGCGCCATGGGCCTAGAGCCGATGATGGCGACCGAACTTGAATTCTACATGTTCGAGAACAGCTATGAGGCGCTGCGCGACAGCAATTTCACGGGCCTCAAGCCGGTCAGCGCCTATAATGAGGATTACCACATCTTCCAGACCTCGAAGGAAGAGGATGTGATGCGCGAAGTGCGCAATGCGCTGTATGTGGCGGGTATCCCGGTCGAAAACACCAAGGGCGAGGCCGATGCCGGACAGGGCGAGGTGAACTATCGCTATTCCGACGCGCTGGACACCGCCGACAACCACACGATCATCAAGAACGCGGTGAAAGAGATCGCCTGGGCCAAGGGCAAATCCGTCACCTTCATGGCCAAGTATGACCATCGCCGCGCGGGCTCGTCAGCCCATGTGCATCAGTCGCTCTGGACGCTGGATGGCAAGGCGGCCTTTGCCGACAAGGACGACGCACACGGCATGTCGCCGCTGATGAAGCACTATGTCGCGGGTCAACTGGCCCATGCGCGCGAGCTGACGGCGTTTCTGGCCCCCTATGTCAACAGCTACAAGCGGTTCTGCCCCGGGATGTTTGCGCCCACCAAGGCGGTCTGGTCAGCCGACAACCGCACCGCCGGCTTCCGCGTCTGCGGCGCGCATACCAAGGCGGTGCGGGTCGAATGCCGGATCCCCGGCAGCGACGTGAACCCTTATCTGGCCTGCGCGGCGCTGCTGGCTGCGGGCCTGGCCGGGATCGAAGGCAAGTATGAGCTCGAACCCGAGCTGCGCGGCGACATCTACAGCACCGACGGCATCCGCGAGATCCCCAACACCCTGCGCGAGGCAGTGACCGAGCTGCGCGGCTCGGCCATGCTGCGCGCGGCCTTCGGCGATGACGTGGTGGACCATTACTGCCACGCCGCCGAGTGGGAGATCCGCGAGACGGACCGCGTCGTGACCGATTTCGAAATTCAGCGCCTGCTGGAGCGGGCGTAAGGCAAGAGGTAAGGTATGAAACCCATTCAACTGATTTCGCCGGTGGACGGCTCGGTCTATGCCGAACGCATGCCGCTGACGCCAGAAGAGGCGACCGCCGCCGCCGCCCGCGCCCGCGCCGCACAGAAAGGCTGGGCCGCCCGCCCGCTGGACGAGCGCATCGCGCTGGTCAAGGCCGGGGTGCAGAAGCTGAACGAGATGAAGGACCGCGTCGTCGAAGAGCTGGCCTGGCAGATGGGCCGCCCCACCCGCTTTGGCGGCGAGTTCGGCGGCGTGAACGCCCGCACCGATTATATGGCCGAAATCGCCGCTGAAACGCTGGCCCCCAAGGTGATCGAAGACTCCAATGCCTTCCGCCGCTACCTCACGCGCGAGCCGGTGGGCGTGGTCTTCATCGTGGCACCGTGGAACTACCCCTATCTGACCACCATCAACACGCTGGTCCCGGCGCTGATTGCCGGCAACAGCGTGATCCTGAAACATGCCAGCCAGACCCTGCTGGTCGGTGAACGTCTGGCCGAGGCCTTCCACGCCGCGGGCATCCCCGAAGACGTGTTCCAGAACGTCGTGCTGGACCACGCCACTACCGAGGCGCTGATCAAGGCGCGCGCCTTCAACTTCGTTAACTTCACCGGCTCGGTCGCGGGCGGTCAGGCGATGGAGCGCGCCGCCGCCGGCACTTTCACCGGCATGGGGCTGGAGTTGGGCGGCAAGGACCCCGGATATGTCCGCGCCGACGCCAATCTGGATGCCGCCGTCGATACGCTGATGGACGGCGCGATGTATAACGCCGGCCAATGCTGCTGCGGGATCGAACGGATCTATGTCCACGAAAGCCTCTATGACGCTTTCGTCGAAAAGGCGGTGGCTTGGGTCAAGGGTCTGAGTCTGGGCAACCCGTTCGACCCGGAAAGCACGCTGGGGCCAATGGCCAACAAACGCTTTGCAAAGGTGGTCCGCGACCAGATCGCCGAGGCCGTGGCGGCCGGCGCCAGGCCCCTGATCGACCCGGCGCTGTTCCCGGCCGATGACGGCGGCGCCTATCTGGCTCCGCAGGTGCTGGTGAATGTCGATCACTCGATGCGGGTGATGACCGAGGAAAGCTTTGGCCCGGTGGTCGGCATCATGAAGGTCAAGGACGACGATGAGGCGATCGCCCTGATGAACGACAGCCCCTACGGGCTGACCGCCTCGATCTGGACCCAGGATTACGATACTGCTGCCGCCATCGGCGCGCGGATCGAGACCGGCACCGTGTTCATGAACCGCGCCGACTATCTGGACCCGGCGCTGTGCTGGACCGGCTGCAAGGATACCGGGCGCGGCGGCTCGTTGTCCTATCTGGGTCTGCACGCCGTCACGCGCCCGAAATCCTATCATCTCAAGAAGGTCTGACATGGGTCACAACGTCCCCAACCGCAACTGGACCTACCCCACCGCCATCAAGTTCGGCGTGGGGCGGATCAACGAACTGGCCGAGCATTGCACTGCTGCCGGCATCCGCAAACCGCTGTTTGTCACCGACAAGGCGCTGGCAGGCCTGCCGATCGCCGCCGAGGCTATGGCGGTGCTGGAGAAGGCCGGTCTGTCCCCGGTGATGTTCTCCGAAGTGGACCCCAACCCCAACGAGAAGAACATGGCCGATGGCATCGCCGTGTTCAAAGCCGGCGACCATGATGGCGTGATCTGCTTCGGTGGCGGCTCTGCGCTGGATCTGGGCAAGATGATCGCGCTGATGGCGCATCAGCGCGCCGACCTCTCGGTCTGGGATCTGGAGGATATCGGCGACTGGTATACCCGCGCCGATGCCGACAAGATCGCCCCGGTCATCGCCGTGCCGACCACCGCCGGCACCGGGTCCGAGGTCGGGCGCGCCGGCGTGCTGACCAATTCAGCCACCCACAAGAAGAAGATCATCTTCCACCCCAAGCTGATGCCCGTGGTCACGATCTGCGACCCGGCGTTGACCGTGGGCATGCCGAAATTCATCACTGCCGGCACCGGCATGGATGCGCTGGCCCACTGCCTCGAAGCCTATTGCAGCCCCTTCTACCACCCGATGTCACAAGGCATCGCGCTGGAGGGAATGCGGCTGGTGTTCGAGAACCTCGTGGAAGTCTATGACAATCCCGGCAATCTCGACGCCCGCGCGCATATGATGAGCGCGGCCGCCATGGGCGCCGTGGCTTTCCAGAAGGGCCTGGGCGCGATCCACAGCCTCAGCCACCCCGTTGGCGCGGTCTATGGCACCCATCACGGCACCACCAACGCCGTGGTGATGCCGATGGTGCTGGACTTCAACCGCGCCACGATCGAGGACCGGATCGAACGCGCCGCCGCCTATCTGGGCATCAAGGGCGGGTTTGACGGCTTCCGCGCCGCGATCATGGATCTGCGCGCCAAACTCAACATCCCGGCCAACCTGACCGCGATGGGCGTCGAGGCAGCGCGCCTCGATGAACTGACTGAAATGGCCCTGGAAGATCCGTCCTGCGGCGGCAACCCGGTGGAAATGACCCGCGAGAACACTCGCGCGTTGTTCGCTGCCTGCATTTGATCGAAAACGAATGGGGGGCTCTGCCCCCCGTCCCTGCGGGACTCCCCCCGGGATTTTTGGGCCTGAATGATGACGAGAACACGTTTCATCATTCAGGGAGAAATATCCCGGGGGAAAGGCCGCAGGCCTTGGGGGCAGAGCCCCCTCGTGCAAGACGGAATTGAAAAGGCCATTCTGATCCGTGTCCGAAGCCGGTCAGTGGTCGCCGTCCAGGAAATCCTCTTCGATGTCGGAAACGTCGATGCCCAAGGCTTCCAACCCGGCCTCGAGGTTTTCCGAAAGATGGGGCATGCCCATCAGGTAATCTTCGGTGGGGGTGCGGCGTTCGGCAAAAGCCGTTGCGACGGCCTCGGCGTAATCCTCGGGTTCAAAGGCACCGCGGCCCACCCAGGCGATCGCCACCAGATGCGCCTGTTCATCCTCGTTCAGCCCGGCAATGAAAGCCCGCAATTCGTCTTCCCCCATATCGCCTTCGCGAGACTGGAAAATGACATGGGCAACCTTGGCGGGGCTGATCTCGAGCATTGCGGTCTCCTTCATTGCCTCCATGCTGCGCGCGCGGGCGGCGCTTGGCAAGGGGGCACGGCATTTGCACTGCCAGAGGTGGACGAAGACGCGCCGGCAGCTTAGGTTGAAGGCCGCAGAATCCGGGAACCCGCATGTCCGAGACCGAGCATCAGGCCTATCAGGTCCTGGCCCGCAAATACCGCCCCGCAACCTTCGCCGATCTGATCGGGCAGGATGCAATGGTGCGCACGCTGAAGAATGCCTTCGCGGCGGACCGCATCGCCCATGCCTTCATCATGACCGGGGTGCGTGGGGTGGGCAAGACCACCACCGCCCGCATCATCGCGAAAGGGCTGAACTGCGTGGGTCCCGATGGCACCGGCGGCCCCACGACCGAGCCCTGCCTGGTCTGCGATCAGTGCCGGGCGATTGCCGAAGGGCGTCATGTCGACGTGATGGAGATGGACGCGGCCTCGCGCACCGGGGTCAATGACATCCGCGAGATCATCGACTCGGTTCACTATCGGGCGGCCTCGGCCCGGTACAAGATCTACATCATCGACGAAGTTCACATGCTGTCCAACAACGCCTTCAACGCGCTGTTGAAGACGCTGGAAGAGCCGCCCGCGCATGTGAAGTTCATCTTCGCCACCACCGAGATCCGCAAGGTGCCGGTCACGGTGCTGTCGCGCTGCCAGCGGTTCGACCTCAAGCGGATCGAGCCTGAGGTGATGATGGCGCATCTGTCGCGGATCGCGGGGCTTGAGGGCGCGCAGCTGACGCCTGACGCGCTGGCGCTGATCACGCGGGCCGCCGAGGGTTCGGTGCGCGATGCCATGAGCTTGCTCGATCAGGCCATTGCCCATGGCGCGGGTGAGACGACCGCCGATCAGGTGCGCGCGATGCTGGGTCTGGCCGACCGTGGCCGCACACTGGATCTGTTCGAGATGGTGCTGCGGGGTGCCGCGGCCGAGGCCCTGGCGGAGCTTGCCAACCAATATGCCGAGGGTGCGGACCCATTGGCGGTGCTGCGCGATCTGGCCGAAATCACGCATTGGGTGTCGGTCCTGCAGATTACGCCTGAGGCGGCCGAAGACCCGACGATCCCCCCGGACGAGCGGCGGCGCGGGCTGGACATGGCTGCGCGCCTGCCGATGCGGGTGCTGACGCGGATGTGGCAATTGCTGCTGAAGGCGATCGAGGAGGTCTCGGTGGCCCCCAATGCGATGATGGCGGCCGAGATGGCGGTGATCCGCATCACCCATGTGGCCGATCTGCCCGACCCTGCCGCCTTGGTGAAACGGCTGCAGGCCGGCCCGCCGCCGGTGCATCCGGGTGGCGGGGGTGGCCTGCCGGGTGGCGCGCCCGCGGGCGGACCCATGATGCACAGCCCGCGCATGGCACCGGCCATGGCACCGGCCCGCGGACCGGTGATGACTGCCGCCGCCCCGGCGCTGGCCGAAGGTCAACTGGTGGTCTATGCCACCTTTGACCATGTGCTGGACCTGATCCGCGAAAAGCGCGACATGAAGCTGTTGTTCGAGGTCGAGGCCCATGTGCGGCTGGCGCGCTATGCCCCCGGGCGGATCGAGTTTCAGCCGACGCCCGACGCGCCGCGCGATCTGGCGGCCACGCTTTCGCAACGGTTGCAGTCCTGGACAGGGGCGCGCTGGGGCGTGTCGGTCGTCTCCTCGGGCGGCGCGCCGACGATTTCCGAGGTGCGCGACGCCGAGACCGCGCGTCTGAAGGCCGAGGCGCTGGAGGATCCTTCGGTGCAGGCGGTGTTGGCCGCCTTTCCGGGGGCCGAGATCGCCGAAGTCCGCACCGCACAGGCGATTGCCGCCGCAGCCGAGGCCGAGGCGCTGCCCGAGGTCGAGGATGAATGGGACCCCTTCGAGGAGGAATGACGGATGTTCAAGGGATTGGGTGGCCTTGGCGACATGGCCAAGATGATGGCCGCCGCCAAGGAAATGCAGGGCAAGATGGCCGAGCTGCAAGAAACGCTGGGCCGCACCGTGGTGATTGGCGAAGCGGGCGCAGGCCTGGTCAAGGCGCGCTGCACCGCCAAGGGTGAGGTGACCGGATTGGACATCGACCCCGCGATCCTCGTGCCCTCGGAAAAGGAAGTGGTCGAGGATCTGATCGTGGCTGCCATCAAGGACGCGCAGGCCAAGGCTGCCGCGCGCGGTCAGCAGGAAATGGCGCGTCTGGGCGAAAGCCTGGGCCTGCCGCCCGATTTCAAACTGCCGTTCTGATGCCCGACGCCCCGCGCGAGATCGAGGACCTGATCGGGCTGATGGCCCGCCTGCCCGGGCTTGGCCCCCGTTCGGCCCGGCGCGCGGTGCTGGCGCTTTTGAAAAAGCGCGCCGGCCTGATGGCCCCCTTGGCACAGGCGATGGCCAATGTGGCGTTGAACGCCCGCGACTGCCCGGTCTGCGGCAACATTGCCACGGGCGACCTGTGCCCGATCTGCGCCGATCCACGCCGCGCCACCGGGACGATTTGTGTGGTCGAAGATCTGTCCGACCTTTGGGCGCTGGAACGCGCGGGGCTGTTTCGCGGCCGTTATCATGTGCTGGGAGGCACGCTGTCGGCACTGGACGGGGTGGGCCCGGATGAGTTGCGCGTGCCGCAACTGGTGACGCGGGTCACCGATGAACAGGTTTTCGAGGTCATTCTGGCGTTGAACGCCACGGTGGAAGGCCAGACCACCGCCCATTACATTGCCGATGCGCTTGCCCCCACGGGGGTTGCGGTCAGCACGCTGGCGCAGGGTGTGCCGGTGGGCGGCGAGTTGGATTATCTGGATGATGGCACGATCGGCGCCGCACTCAGGGCACGGCGCCGGTTGTGACCCTCAGCGCTTGCGGGCGCCAATCTGGTAGTAATGGCCGGTCTTGGTTGCCAGATAGGGCGCAAGCGGGATGTCTTCCTGCTTGAGAAAGCCCTTCTGCGGCAGGGTGCCTGCGCGAACCATCTCGATCACGCCGACCACCGAGGCCGAGGTCGTCCAGGCAATCGCGGTGCGCGACTTGCCGTTGATCTCGACCGGGTAATAGGCGCGGACAAACTCCTTGCGTTTCAGACCCTGATCCGTCCAGCCCTCGGCCGAGACGTGAACATAAACCACGTCATCCTCGACCGGCGGTTTGGCATGGGTCAGGATCCGGCCGGCCTCGGCACGGTTTTCGCGCATCAGAAGCTCGTGGAAGAAGAAGTTCATCAGCTTCACATGGCCCGGATAGCGCATGGTCTTGTAGTCGAGGTTCTCGACCCGGCCGGCATAGGTCTCGCACATCGTGCCCAGACCGCCAGAGGTGGTGAAGGCTTCAAGCTGGATGCCGTCGACAAAGATCGTCTCCAGCCATTCCATCGCCGAGACGTTCTTGTGGACGCCCTCTTCGATCACTTCGCAATCGTTGAGATATTCGTTCACCACGCCCTCGGGCGACCAGTTGAAGGCATAACCCAACAGGCCGGTCGGGTGCTGGGGCAGCGCGCCCACCCGCATGCGGATGGTGCGGACCTTGTCGAACTGGTTGGCCAGATCGGCGGCAACGATACCGACAAAGCCCGGCGCCAGACCGCATTGCGGCGCCATGATCCCGCGCGAGGTTTCGGCCAGTTGGCGGATGTGCCGGGTGGTCGGCACGTCCTCGGTCAGGTCGAAGTAGTGCAGACCCAACTCATGCGCGATGGTCGAGACGCCGATGTTCAGGTGGTAGGGCAGGCAGGACAGCACCGCCTCCTGCCCGGTCAGCGCGGCCTTCAGCGCGGCCAGATCGCTGAGATCGACCTGTTTCGACGGGATCGGCAGAGTGAGGGCGCGGGCGTCGATGCCCGTCACCTCAAGCCCGGCCTCCTGCAGCAGTTCGGCGGCCAGATGGCCGACCTTGCCAAGGCCGAGAACGGCGATCTTGTTGAAAGACATTGGGGTTCCCTCCCGGTATGCGGGGGCGACAAAGGCCCCCGCTGTTCTGGTGCATCAGAAGTCGAACTTCACGCCCTGCGCCAGCGGCAGTTGGGCGGAATAGTTGATGGTGTTGGTCTGACGGCGCATATAGCCCTTCCACGCGTCCGAGCCGCTTTCCCGCCCGCCGCCGGTTTCCTTCTCGCCGCCAAACGCCCCGCCGATCTCGGCGCCCGAGGGGCCGATATTGACGTTGGCGATGCCGCAATCCGAACCGGCTGCCGACAGGAAGGTCTCGGCCTCGCGCATGTTCAGCGTGAAGATGCACGACGACAGGCCCTGCGGCACGTCGTTCTGCATATCGATCGCTTCCTCCAGCGTGTCATAGCCCAGTACATAGAGGATCGGGGCGAAGGTTTCCTCGCGCACGGTCTGGGTTTGCGACGGCATTTCGACCAGCGCCGGCTCGACATAGGCGCCGCCCTGCGGCACGCCCGATGCGACCGCCTTGCCGCCATGAACCACGCCACCCTCGGCGCGGGCACGCTCCAACTGGGCCTGCATCCGGTCGCGCGAGGCGTGGTCGATCAGCGGGCCGATCAGGGTGGTGGCGGCGCGCGGGTCGCCGATCGGCAGGCTGGCATAGGCCTTGGTCAGACGCTCGACCAGTTCGGCGCGGATCGAGTTGTGGGCGATCAGGCGGCGCAGCGAGGTGCAGCGTTGACCCGCGGTGCCCACGGCCGAGAACACGATGGCGCGGACCGCCATGTCCAGATCGGCCGAGGGGGCGACGATCATGGCGTTGTTGCCGCCCAGTTCAAGGATCGGCCGGCCCCAGCGCGCCGCAACCTTCGGGCCGACGATGCCGCCCATGCGGGTCGAGCCGGTGGCCGAGATGATCGGCACCTCGGGGCAATCGACCAGCGCCGCGCCGATGTCCGGGCCGCCGATCACCAGCTGCACCAGCCCCTCGGGCGCATCGCCAAAGCGGGCCAGCGCGCGCTCCATGATCTTCATCGAGGCCATGGCGGTCAGCGGGGTCTTTTCCGAGGGCTTCCAGATCACCGGATTGCCGCAGACCAGCGCCAGCGCCGCGTTCCACGACCAGACCGCGACGGGGAAGTTGAAGGCCGAGATCACGCCGCAGGGGCCCATCGGGTGCCAGGTTTCCATCATCCGGTGGCCGGGGCGCTCTGACGCGATGGTCAGACCGTAAAGCTGGCGCGACAGACCCACGGCGAAATCGCAGATGTCGATCATCTCCTGCACTTCGCCCAGACCTTCCGAGGTGATCTTGCCGGCCTCAAGCGTCACCAGCGCGCCCAGATCAGCCTTGGCCGCGCGCAGCTCTTCGCCCAGCAGGCGGACCAGCTCGCCCCGGCGCGGGGCCGGGACCGTGCGCCATGCCTTGAAGGCAGCCTGCGCGCGGGCGATCACCGCCGGCATCTCGGCCACCGGGGTTTCACGCACGCGGGCAACCTCTGCCCCGTCGATGGGCGAATGCACGACCAGCGTGCCTTGGGTCACATCTGCGCCCGTCAGCCCGTTGCGGGCCAGAATTTCATTATGAGTCATGGTCTTATCCTCCATTGGTGACGCGGGCGCGCTGCTCTTCCATCGCCATCGAGACGAGGAAAGGCTTGGCGGCCTGCTGTTGTTGGAAATCCTGCTTGCAGCCCATCCCGCGCCACTTGGCGAGGATCAGCGACTGCGCGACGGCCCCGCCCAGCGTGGTGCCGGGGCCGGTGATGATGAACAGATCCGGCGCGAATTCGCGCGCGGCTGTGGCGATGGCGTGGGTGAAATCATAGCTTTCGACAACCTGATGACCCAGCGTGTAGTTGCGCAGCGCCGCAGGATCGCTGGCCCCCGGCCACCATATATGGCCGCGCCCGTCGATAAGCGGCAGGGCTGGCGGGCCAAACAGGCTGTCCGGCAAAAGGCTGCGCCCTTCCGCCGCCACCGGATGTTGCAGCGCGGTGTGAAAAGCCGCGTGATTGCCCAAACGCAGCGGAAAGCGACCCTGAACCGGCGGCACGGCCTCTTCAAAGGCTTTCAGCCCGGCCTCGTTGCCGGCCAGAACCAGCATCCCGCCCAGGTCGATCGACAGCGCCAGATCATGGGCAGGCCGCGCGCCGATCTGTGCCGCCAAAGCCAGCAGCGCGGCCTTGCGGGCGGGATCGGGGCGCCAGTCCTCATCCATGAAGGGATAGACCAGCTGCCCACCGATCAGGTGGCGCTGCATCAGCGTGCCCATGGTGTTGACCACCTCAAAGCCCGCCTCGGCGGTCAGTGCGCCCGCACAGGCCAGCGCCGAATACCAGCCCATCGAATTGCCGGTGACCGCGACAACATCCACCCCCTGCACCGCGCGGGCATCGGCCAAGGTGCAGGCATAGATCAGCGCCGAGGCATTGTCGCCCCGGCTGTGACGCGAGACCGAATAGCTGGACGCCCCGTCCAGATCGGTCAGCGTCTCTTGTCCGGCCAGCCGGCGGCGGGTGTCGAAATCGGCCAGCAGCGCCTTGTCGGTGAAGGTGCGGGCCAGCGTGCCAAGCTCGGTCTTGGTATAGGTGCCCCGGCCGGGGCAGATCAGCACGGCAGTGGGACGGGTCATGCGCAAAGCTCCTGTGCAGCCGCGACGATCTGATCGCGCGAGGGCATGGTGGCGGCATAGGCCGGCCCGGTCGCAATGAAACTGTCCTCTGCCGTCACCCGGCGCAAGGGCACATCCGTCACTTCGTGAAAATGTGCCATCAGGGCCTCGGCCACGCCACCGGAATGGCGGGTCTCGTCGACGATCAGGATGCGCTTCGCGCCTTGAACCACTGCGGTCAACGCCTCTTTCGGCAGGGGCGACAGCCAGCGGGTATCGACCACGCGGGCGTTGATCCCGGCCGCCTTGAGGATCGGCAAAGCCTGGTGCGACAGGTAGGTGCCATTGCCGAAGGTGACGATCGCCAGATCATCGCCCGCGCCCGACACGCCCACCTCGCCCAGCGCGATGCTCTCGGACAGGTCGGGATAGACACCCATCCAGGCGCCATCCTTGTCGGCATGCAGATCGCGCATCGGGTAAAGCGCGATCGGTTCCAGAAACACCACCAGCCGCTGTTCTTCGCGGGCAAGACGCACACATTCCCGCAGCATCCGCACCGCATCCGGGCCGTTCGACGGGCAGGCCAGGATCAGGCCCGGGATGTCGCGCAGCACCGCCACCGAGTTGTCGTTGTGGAAATGCCCGCCAAAGCCCTTCTGATAGCCAAGGCCGGCAATCCGCACCACCATCGGGTTGGTGAATTGACCGTTGGAGAAGAACGGCAGCGTCGCCGCCTCGCCGCGCAGCTGGTCTTCGGCATTGTGCAGATAGGCCAGGAACTGGATCTCGGGCATCGGCAAAAAGCCGTTCTGCGCCATGCCCAGCCCAAGGCCAAGGATCGACTGCTCATCAAGCAGCGTGTCGATCACCCGGTCGGGACCAAAGCGGTTTTGCAGCTTTTGGGTGACGCCATAAACGCCGCCCTTGCGGCCCACATCCTCGCCCATCAGGACGATTTCGCGATGCGCCAGCATCAGATCGGTCAGCGCCCAGTTGATCAGGCGGCTCATCGGCTGAGGTTCGGCCATGGCCTTCAGGTCGCCGCCAAAGGCGCCGGCGCGGGCCTCGGCGCTGGGGCCATTGGTCGGAGCGTGGTCGCGCCGGGGCGGGATCAGCGCGGCCATGACCTGATCCGCGGTTTGCAGACGCGGCCGGGTGACGGCCTCGGCCGCGACGCGGGCCACGCGGTCCACGGTCTCGGTATAGATGGCCAGCGCGGCCTCGGGCGTCATCACGCCTGCCTCGTGCATCTGGCGGGCCATGTGCAGCAGCGGGTCCTGCGCCTCTTCGGCCTCGACCTCCTCACGCCGCATGTAGGTGGTGGGCATATCGGCGCCGGCATGACCGTACAGCCGGATCGTGCGCAGATGCAGGAAGGCGGGCTTGCGGCGGCGGCGCACGAAATCGGCGGCCTCCGCGGCCACGGCGAAGGTATCGTGCATGTCCAGACCGTCGGCCTTGAAATACTTCAGGCCCGGACGGTGGCTGAACCCCGCCTCGATCCAGCCCTTGGGCGTCTTGGTCGAAATGCCGATGCCGTTATCCTCGCAGACAAACAGCAGCGGCAGCGGCACGGATTGATAGGCCGTCCAGCCCGCGGTGTTGAAAGACACCTGCGCGGTGGCATGGTTGGCCGAGGCATCGCCAAAGGTGCAGACGACAATCGCATCCTCGGGCAGTTGGGCATGTTCGGGCTTCAGCCGCCGCGCCAGCCCGATCGAATAGGCCGCCCCCACCGCCTTGGGCAGGTGCGAAGCGATGGTTGAGGTCTGCGGCGGGATCGCCAGCGTCTTGGAGCCCAGAACCTTGTGCCGTCCGCCCGAAATCGGATCTTCGGAGGATGACGCAAAGGACAGCAGCATGTCCCAAAGCGGGGTCTGCCCCGGCACCTGCCCCGCCCGCGCGATCTGGAAGGCCGCGTCGCGGTAATGCAGGAAGGCCATGTCGCTGGGCCGCAGCGCCAGCGAAAGCGCCGCCAGCCCCTCATGCCCCGAGGAGCCGATGGTATAGAACCCCTGCCCCGCCCGCTGCATGAACCGCGCCTGCCGGTCCAGCGCCCGGGTCAGACAGGCCGCGCGGAAGGTTTCCACCGCCTGAAACGCCGAAAGCGGCCCCTGAGGGGGCCGCCCATGCGGAAGGTCCCGCGACGCAAGGCGGCGCAGGAGATTGTCGTGAACGATATCGGCGCGATCCATGCCGGCCCCTGTTGTTTATGGTTGCAAGGCGCGGGGTTCGCGATCCCCCCGCGCCCTGTTGGTCGCCTTAGAAGAATGCCTGCAGACCGGTGATGGCGCGGCCCAGGATCAGCGCATGGATGTCATGCGTGCCTTCATAGGTGTTCACGGTTTCGAGGTTGACCATGTGACGGATCACCTGGAAGTCCTCGGAGATACCGTTGCCGCCGTGCATGTCGCGCGCCCAGCGGGCGATATCCAGCGCCTTGCCGCAGTTGTTGCGCTTGATGATCGAGATCATCTCGGGCGCGGCATTGGCTTCGTCCAGCAGGCGACCGACGCGCAGGCAGGCCTGCAGGCCTAGGCTGATCTCGGTCAGCATGTTGGCCATCTTCAGTTGATACAGCTGGGTGCCGGCGATCGGCTTGCCAAACTGCTTGCGGTCAAGGCCATATTGGCGGGCGGCGTGCAGGCAGAACTCGGCCGAGCCCATCACACCCCAGGCGATGCCATAGCGGGCGCGGTTGAGGCAGCCGAACGGACCTTTCAGCCCTTCGACATTCGGCAGCAGCGCATCCTCGCCGACCTCGACATCCTTCATCACGATCTCGCCGGTCACCGAAGCCCGGAGGGAGAGCTTGCCTCCGACCTTCGGTGCCGAGAGACCTTTCATGCCCTTTTCGAGCACGAAACCACGGATCTTGCCACCATGCGCCTCAGACTTGGCCCAGATCACGAACACATCGGCGATCGGCGCGTTGGAGATCCACATCTTGGCGCCGTTCAGCACATAGCCGTTGGCGGTCTTGCGGGCGACGGTCTTCATGCCCGCCGGGTCGGAACCGGCGTCGGGCTCGGTCAGGCCGAAGCAGCCGATATATTCGCCCGAGGCCAGCTTGGGCAGGTATTTCTTGCGCTGTTCTTCCGACCCATAGGCATAGATCGGATACATCACGAGGCTCGACTGCACCGACATCATCGAGCGATAGCCGCTGTCGACACGCTCGACCTCACGGGCAACCAGACCGTAGCCCACGTAAGAGGAGCCGATCCCGCCGTATTCTTCCGGCACGGTCACGCCCAGAAGGCCCATTGCCCCCATCTCGCGGAAGACCTCCGGGTCGGTCGTTTCTTCGCGATAGGCCGCGATCACGCGCGGCTGCAGCTTGTCCTGCGCGAAGGTGTGTGCCGCGTCGCGCAGCATCCGCTCTTCTTCGGTCAGCTGGTCGTTCAGGCGGAACGCGTCTTCCCAGTCGAAACGCGACAGGTCGGGGGCATCCTTGGGCTTCAGGGCCATGACTTCATCCACTTCTTGATCTGCGGTTGAGTATGCTTTTAAGGTATTTACCCAACGAAGTATAACGCCGCTTTGACGTTATTTGATGCACGGAGCGCATAGATGGCCACCCCTCGCAGGCTTTTACCCTCGATCAGCCTGCTGACCGCCTTCGAATCGGTCGTGCGCACCGGCTCGACTCAGGCGGCGGCGCGCGACCTGAACCTGACGCAAGGCGCCGTCAGCCGTCTGATCCAGAACCTCGAGGCGCAGCTGGCGGTGCAGTTGTTCCGGCGCGACGGGCGGCGGCTGATCCCCACCGATGCCGCGCTGGCCTATGCGCGTGAGGTGGCAAAGGCCCTCGATCTGGTCAGCCGGGCCTCGATGCGGGTGCGGGCGCCGGGCTCGGGCGGCACGCTGGCGCTGTCGATCCTGCCCACCTTCGGCACCCGCTGGCTGGCGCCGCGCCTGCCGGGGTTTCTGGCCGCCCATCCCGGCGTGACGATCAACCTCGGCACGCGGCTGCGGCCCTTCGACTTTTCGGAAGAGGGGTTTGACGCCGCGATCCATTTCGGTGCCCCCACCTGGCCCGAAGCGGGATTTGCCAAGCTGTTTGACGAGAGGATGGTGGCCCTGGCCGCGCCGGGCTTTCTGGCCAGCCATCCGGTGCGCGGCCCGCGCGATCTGGTCGGCCTGCCGCTGTTGCAACTGGAAACGCGGCCCGATGCCTGGGGCGACTGGCTGGCCTATCACGGCGTCGATGCCACCCAACCGCTGGGGATGCTGTTCGACCAGTTCGCGCCGATGATTCAGGCGGCGATCTATGGTGTGGGCGTGGCCCTGTTGCCCGAATTTCTGGCCCGGGCCGAACTGGCGGACGGAAGGCTGGTCGCGGCCTGGGGCGGGGCCGTGCCGTCGCGTGGAAGTTACTATCTGGTCTGGCCGCTGTCGGGCGCAGCGCATCCGCCGCTGATCGCCTTCCGCAACTGGTTGCTGTCCGAAGTGCGCGGCGAAAAGGCCGAAGACATCATGGCCTGGTAAAGAAAAACCCCGGCGCCGGGCCGGGGTCTTGCGGGACGATCAGTTGTCGTCTTCATCCTCGTCGTCATCATCGCCCTGCGGCAGATTGAAGAAGCTGTCGGCGTCCGAATAATCCGCCGGCTTCTTTTCCTCTTCGGCGGCGAACATGCCGGGATCAAAGCCCTTGTCGGCCATTCTGGCCTCGGGGTCCATGCCGAGGCTCTGCTCGGTCGAAACCAGCTTGCGACGCTCGTCATCGGTCATCACCGAGCCTTCGGCCGCCTTTTTACGGGCCGCCGCCTGCACGGCGATATCCAGCTCGGACTGCTTGCACAGGCCCAGCGCCACCGGATCGACCGGCACCATCGAGCCGATGTTCCAATGGGTGCGCTCGCGGATCGACAGGATGGTGGGCTTGGTGGTGCCGATCAGCTTGGCGATGGCGCCATCCGACAGTTCGGGGTGAAACTTCACCAACCACAGGATCGCGTTCGGGCGGTCCTGACGCTTGGACAGGGGCGTGTAGCGCGGGCCGCGGCGCTTTTCTTCGCCCACGGCGGCGGCGTTGAATTTCAGTTTCAGACGATAGAGCGGGTCCTTCTGGCCACGCTCGATCTCGATCGGGTCCAGCTGGTTGTTGGCGATCGGGTCAAACCCCTTGACGCCGCCCGCCACGTCGCCATCGGCGATCCCCTGAACCTCCAGCTCGTGCATGCCGCAGAATTCGGCGATCTGCTTGAAGGTCAGCGTGGTGTTCTCCACCAGCCAGACGGCGGTCGCCCTCGCCATGATCGGTTTCGACATGCGGATCACTCCTTTACAAATCTCTCCCGGGCCGGGAAAACGGCTGCGGGCGGACCCGCGATTTCCACGTTTTCAGGGAAGTCGGCGGCTTATACGGTAAAACCGGTTCAAGGAAAAGGGCAAATGCGTGTGTTGGTGGCAGCCCTGACGCTGGCCTTGGCCGCGGGCGCAGCCCGGGCCGAGGGCGAGGCGGCGGGCGATTTCGATTACTACATCCTCGCGCTGAGTTGGAGCCCCACCTGGTGCGCGCTGGAGGGCGACGGCCGCCGCGCGCCCGAATGCGCAGAGGGGGCGGATCTGGGGTTCGTGCTGCACGGACTTTGGCCGCAATATGAAGAGGATGGCTGGCCCAGCTATTGCCGCACCGGCCAGCGCGAGCCGTCGCGCACCATGACCGAGGCGATGTCCGACATCATGGGCTCTGACGGCCTGGCCTGGTATCAGTGGAAGAAACACGGTCGCTGCACCGGCCTGTCCGCGCGCAGCTATTACGCGCTGATGCGTGCGGCCTATGCCTCGGTGAAAATGCCGAAAATCTTCGACATGATCGACACGCGCCTGAAAGTGCCCGCCGAGGTGATCGAGGGCGCGTTTCTGGAGGCCAATCCCGGCCTGGCCCGCGACCAGATCACCGTGACCTGCGACGCGGGCCGGATTGCCGAGGTGCGGCTGTGTCTTGACCGCGACCTGTCCCCGCGCCGCTGCGGATCGGATGTGATCCGCGATTGCCAGATGCAGGACGCGGTGCTGGACCCGTTACGCTGAGGCGACCTCCAGCACGATCTTGCCGATATGGCCCGAGGTCTCCATCCGGCGATGGGCCTCGGCGGCATTGGACAGGCTGAAAATCGAATCCATCACCGGCCGCAACCGCCCGGCCTCGATCAGCGGCCAGACATTGGCCAAAAGATCGCGGGCATAGAGCGCCTTTTGCAGGTCGGTCTGCGGGCGCAGCGTCGATCCGGTAATCGTCAATCGCCGCATCATCACCTCGGCAAAGTTCAGCTCGACCTTTGATCCTTGCAGGAAGGCGATCTGCACCAGCCGCCCATCATCGGCCAGCGCCTTGACGTTGCGCGGCAGGTAGCTGCCGCCCACCATGTCGAGGATCAGATCGGCCCCGCCGGCCGCCCGCAGCACCGGGACAAAATCATCCTCGTGGTAATTGATCGCCCGCTCGGCCCCCAGTCGCAGGCAGGCCGCGCATTTCTCGGCCGATCCGGCGGTGGCAAAGACCCGCGCGCCCAAGGCGGCGGCCAGTTGGATCGCAGTCGTGCCGATACCGGACGATCCGCCATGGACCAGAAACCGCTCGCCCGCCTTCAATCCGCCGCGCAGGACCACGTTCGACCAGACGGTGAAGAGAGTTTCGGGCAGGCAGGCGGCCTCGGCCGGTGACAGGCCGGCGGGGATCGGCAGGGCGTGATCTTCGTGTGTCAGCGCATATTCGGCATAGCCGCCACCGGGCAGCAGCGCACAGACCGCATCCCCCAGCTTCCAGCGGCTGACGCCCGGCCCCACGGCGGCCACATGGCCCGCGGCCTCCAGCCCCGGCAAAGGCGAGGCGGTGGGCGGCGGCGCATAAAGGCCCGCCCGTTGCAGCGCATCCGGGCGGTTGACGCCGGCATGGCTGATGCGGATCAGGATCTGGCCATGGCCCGGCACCGGAACCGGCACCTCGGTCAGGTGCAGCACCTCCGGCCCGCCGGGTTCAGCGATGGCAACGGCGCGCATGGTATGGGGCGGGGACAGGATCATGGCTCAAGACTTCCGGGCAGGTTGTTGGCGCGGGGCGCGCGGATTTTCGACAGGGCCGAAAACGGGCCGCCCAGCAGCGCCCGGCCAAGGGGGTTGGCGCGAAACGCCGCCTTGGCCTTTTCGATCCCCATGACATTCTCGATCCGGCGCGACAGAAAGGCGCGCGTGTCGGCCTCGCCTTCGCTGTGATCGTTCAGCCAATACAGCACCGTGGCCGCATAGACCGCCGCCAGCGTGGCACGTTTGGAATACCAGTTCACATCCTCGGACGTGTCGCCCAGCGCCCGCCAGATCGCATCCACCGTGCCCCAGATCAGCCGCGCGCCCTCGCCCGCGTTTTGCGGCAGGGCAAAGAGAGCCGTGCCGCGGCGCACCAGTTCCTTGTCGACGACCTCCAGCCGGGCCATGACCGCGGCGGCGATCCGGTCGCGAAAGCGCAGGCCGGTCAGATCCATCTCGGCCAGCCGGGCCAACATCAGCCGGTCGCCGCGGCGGTGATAGGCCGCCGCCAGATCGACACCGCCGCGCGGAAACAGCGCGCGCGCCTGCGCCTCGGTCACGCCCGAATCGGCCGCTGCCGCCACCAGCGCAGCATCGGACCAACCGTCAAACGGCACATGCGCCAGCGCCGAATCCAGAATCAACGCCCCCGGATCCGAGGAAAGATTGGGGTTTTCATTATCCATCGGCATCTCCTTCGCCGGGCATGGTAGACATGACCCACCGCTTTTGCTATGCGCCGCGAGCCTGCACTTTTCGTGCAACTCTAACTTAGGAAGGTGGTGACAACCACATGCAGGTCAGCGTCCGCGACAATAACGTCGAACAGGCCCTCCGGGCCCTCAAGAAAAAGCTCCAGCGCGAAGGCGTGTTCCGCGAAATGAAGCTCAAGCAGCATTTCGAGAAACCGTCCGTCAAGAAAGCGCGCGAGCAAGCCGAAGCGGTCCGCCGTGCGCGCAAACTCGCGCGCAAGAAGGCGCAGCGCGAAGGCGCTCTCTGAGGATCGGAAAGCAGCCGGTTCCGGCATCGCGTTCCCGGGGTGGCTTGCCACCCGAAGCTGAACCCCCGACCGCAAGGCCGGGGGTTTCGTTTTGTCCGATTGCGGGATGACCGATGATGCTGTTTCACTGGGGCTCCAAACCGCCCAAGCGGGGCGGCTGAGCCAGGAGGGATGGATGAAGATCAGATGCCCGAAGGAAATCAAACCGCAGGAGTTCAGGGTGGGCATGACCCCCGGCGCCGTGCGGGAGGCGGTGGCCCATGGCCATGAGGTGCTGGTCGAGACCGGCGCAGGGGCGGGATCAGGTTTTGCAGATGCGGAATATGCGGCGGCGGGCGCGCGCGTTGTGGCCGATGCTGCCGCGGTTTTTGCCGGGGCCGACATGATCGTGAAGGTCAAGGAACCACAAGCGGCCGAGCGCAAGATGCTGCGCGACGGGCAGGTGTTGTTCACCTATCTGCATCTGGCCCCCGATCCCGATCAGACGCGCGACCTGCTGGCCTCGGGTGTGACAGCGATCGCATATGAGACGGTGACCGATGCCCGCGGCGGGTTGCCGCTGCTGGCGCCGATGTCCGAGGTGGCCGGGCGGCTGGCCCCGCAGGTCGGCGCCTGGGCGCTGCAAAAGGCCAATGGCGGGCGCGGTGTGCTGCTGGGCGGCGTGCCGGGGGTGCGGCCTGCCAATGTGGTGATCATCGGCGGTGGCGTGGTCGGCACGGCGGCGGCCCGGGTCGCGGTGGGGATGGGCGCAAATGTCACCGTGCTGGATCGGTCGGTCCCACGTCTGTCCTATCTGGACGATGTGTTCATGGGTCGGCTGACCACGCAATACGCTTCGGCTGCCGCGGTGGCCGAGTTGATCCCCAGTGCCGACCTGGTGATCGGCGCGGTGCTGGTGCCGGGGGCGGCGGCGCCCAAGCTGATCCGCCGCGATCAACTGACAACCATGCAGCCCGGCGCGGTGCTGGTCGATGTGGCGATCGATCAGGGCGGCTGTTTCGAGACCTCGCGCGCCACCACCCATCAGGACCCGATCTATGAGGTGGATGGGGTGATCCATTATTGCGTGGCCAATATGCCGGGTGCGGTGGCCCGCACATCGACCCAGGGGCTGGGCAATGCCACCCTGCCCTTCCTGCTGGCGCTGGCCGACAAGGGTTGGCGCCAGGCCTGTGCCGAGGACAAGCATCTGCTGGCCGGGCTGAATGTCCACAAGGGGCATCTGACCTATGCCGCCGTGGGGGCAGCCCTTGGCCTGCCCACGATCACCCCAGAGGCTGCGCTTGAGATGTAAGGGGCAGAGACCCGCTTGGAAAAAATGCCGAGGGCCGGGGTTATCCCGGCCCTGCTTGCCTGTGTCACTTCTTCAGGGCGTCGCGGATTTCCAGCAGCACGTCCAGTTCGCTCGGGCCGGCGGGCGCTGCGGCAGCGACTTCGGCCTCCTTGCGGGCAGTTGACGCCTTCAGCTTGTTGACCGCCTTGACCAGCAGGAAGACCACCCAGGCGATGATCAGGAAGTTGATGACCGCGGTGATGAAAGAACCATAGGCAAAAACCGGCGCACCAGCATCCTTGGCTGCGGCCAGCGAGGTGTAATCACCGCTGCCGAGGTTGATGAACAGGTTCGAGAAGTCGATCCCGCCCGTGATGACGCCGATGATCGGGTTGATGAGGTCGGCCACCAGCGAATTCACGATGGCGGTGAAAGCCGCGCCGATGATGATACCGACCGCCAGATCGACAACATTGCCCTTGGCGATGAAGGTCTTGAACTCATTCAGCATTTTACTGTCCCTTGTTGCAGCCCGTTCCGGGCCTTGCAGATCCGGCGCTGCGGCGCCCGCGTGCAGGTTAGCACGCCCGCGCAACCGGGAATACCCGTAAGACCTGCTCGCAGGAGGGGGAATTTTCGTCATTCACGCCCCCACCGGATGCGGCACCATGCGCGGCCTGTAGCCACAGGATCACGCCGGCAAAGCCCAGCGACAAGGCGAACACCTGTTTCGTCATCGCAGCACCCTTTCTTGACCACGTCGCCCAACCCTCGGGGAACGGCGCTGAAAGTCGGTTAACCGCCGGCGCGATGCGGGCATCCGCGCAACGGCCGCAAATTTCTGCAGCGCGGCAATTGGGGCTTGATGAAAATGCCAATCCCGTGTTCCCTCGCGCAACAATCTTGCTTTCGGAGAGAATCATGTCCCATCGCCCCTTCCGTTCGGTGCTGTATATCCCCGGCTCGAAAGAGCGGGCGCTGGAAAAGGCGATGGGCCTTGCCACCGATGCGATCATCTTCGATCTGGAAGACGCGGTTGCCCCGGATGAAAAGCCTGCGGCCCGCGACCTGCTGGCCCGCGCGCTGCGCGACTGGGACTTTGGCGCCCGCGCCCGGATCGTGCGGATCAACGGCTTTGACACCGAATGGGGCCGCGCCGATGCCGATGCCATGGACCGGGCGATTGCCGGCGGGGCGAAGATCGACGCGATCCTGATCCCCAAGGTCAACCGCGCCGCCGATCTGGACGCCGTCGCCGAGGCGGTGCCGGGCGCGGATCTCTGGGCAATGATGGAGACCTGTCAGGGCATGCTGAACGCGGCCGAAATCGCCGCCCATCCGCGCCTGAAGGGCATGGTGATGGGCACCAACGATCTGGCGAAAGAGCTTGGCTCGCGCTTCCGCGCCGACCGCCTGCCGATGCAGGCCGGTCTGGGCCTGTGCCTGCTGGCCGCCCGCGCGCATGGGCTGGTGATCGTCGACGGCGTCTTCAACGCCTTCAAGGACGAGGACGGGCTGCGCGTCGAATGTGAGCAAGGCCGCGACATGGGTTTTGACGGCAAGACCCTGATCCATCCCGCGCAGCTTGATGTGGCCAACGCGGCCTTCGCGCCGTCGGAAGCCGAGATTGATCTGGCCCGCCGCCAGATCGCGGCCTTTGACGAGGTGCTGGCGCAGGGTGGCGGTGTCGCGGTTGTGGATGGCAAGATCGTGGAAAACCTGCATATTGTCACCGCGCGCCAGACCCTGGCCAAGGCTGCGGCAATCGCCGCCATGGCAGGCTGAGCGCGCAGAGATCAATCGCGCGAGGCATCCATGTCCATGACTCTTCTCATTCTCGGCGTGGCCCTGTGGTCCGCTGCCCATCTGTTCAAGCGACTGGCCCCCGATCTGCGCGCCGGTCTGGGAGAGCGGGCAAAGGGGCCGATCACGCTGGCGCTGGTGGTTGCCCTGGTGCTGATGGTCGTGGGCTTTCGCGGCGCCGATGGCGCGGTCTTCTGGGGGCGCAGCCCGGCGATGGCGGGCATCAACAACCTGCTGGTGCTGGCCTCAGTCTATCTGTTTGCCGCTGCGGGCATGAAAACCGCAGTGGCGCGGCGGCTGCGTCATCCGATGCTGTGGGGCGTGGTGCTTTGGTCGGTGGGGCATTTGCTGGTGAACGGCGACACGCCGTCGCTGATCCTTTTCGGCGGCATGCTGTTGTGGGCGCTGGCCGAAATGGCGCTGATCAACCGGGCCGGCCCCTTCGTGCCGCCCGCAGCAAAGCCTGCCAAGTTCGAAGCGATGGCCGTGGCCGGAACCCTGATCGTCTATGGCGCAGCGGTGGGCATCCACTATGCGCTGGGCTACCCCACCTTCGGATAACACCATGAAACTCTATCGTTTTCTGTCTGACGACGACACCTCGGCCTTTTGCCACAAGGTCACGGCGGCACTGAACAAGGGCTGGGCGCTGCAGGGTGCCCCGACCTATGCCTTTGATGCGGCGCGCGGCGTGATGCGCTGCGGGCAGGCCGTGGTCAAGGAAGTGCCGGGCACATACAACCCCGAGATCAAGCTCGGCGAATACTGACCCGCGGCGGATCGCCCCGCCGCTGAAGGAGCGCGTGATGAAGACCAACCCCGGACGATTTTTCGAAGATTACCGCATCGGCGAGACCATCCGCCACGCGGTGCCCCGCACGGTTTCGGGTGGCGAGCGGGCGCTGTATCACGCGCTCTATCCCGCCCGGCATGCGCTGTATTCGTCTGACGCTTTCGCACAATCCTGCGGCCTGCCGGCCAGCCCGCTGGACGATCTGGCAGCGTTTCATGTGGTCTTTGGCAAGACCGTGCCGGATGTCAGCCTGAACGCGGTTGCCAATCTCGGCTATGCCGAAGGGCGCTGGCTGCGGCCGGTCTGGCCGGGCGACACGCTGCGCTCGGAATCCGAGGTGATCGGCCTGAAGGAAAACTCCAACGGCAAATCCGGGGTGGTCTATGTCCGCACCCGTGGCCTGAACCAGCGCGACGAAAGCGTGATGGACTATGTGCGCTGGGTGATGGTGCGGAAAAACCGCCTTGACGCTCCGGCACCAGATCCGGTGGTGCCTGCGCTGAAAAAGGCGCTGAGCGCGCAGGATCTTGTGATCCCCGAAGGGCTGGATTTCAGCCGCTATGACTTTGGCCTTGCGGGCGAGGCGCATCGTTGGGGCGATTATGCGGTGGGCGAGAAGATCGACCATGTCGATGGGGTCACCATCGAAGAGGCCGAGCACATGATTGCCACCCGGCTGTGGCAGAACACCGCCAAGGTGCATTTTGACGCCACCTTCCGCGAGGATGGCAAGAGGCTGATCTATGGCGGCCATGTCATCAGCATGGCCCGCGCGCTGTCCTTCAACGGTCTGGCCAATGCGCAGATGGTCGTGGCGCTGAACGGCGGCGCCCATGCCAATCCCTGCTTTGCCGGCGACACGGTCAAGGCCTGGTCCGAGGTGCTGGACAAGGCCGAGACCAGCGCGCCCGGCGTGGGCGCAATCCGGTTGCGACTGGTCGCGGTAAAGCAGGGGGCTGCGCCCTTTGCGCTGAAAGGCGACGATGGCAAATACATGCCCGAGGTGCTGCTGGATCTCGACTACTGGGCGCTGATGCCGCTGTAAGCCGCCGAAATGGGCATCCCCCGCGCGCAAGGCTGAGTCGTAGCCAGTGGCGGGGGCGGGCACTTATGTGATCACACCTTCAAATTTCGTGATCACAAAGACCAAAAAACGCCCGCGATAGCGGAAACAGCCTTGCCAAGCCACGCGTCGGGGCGTGACTTGTGCGAAAAACACGCTATTGAAAAATGCGATTACTTGCCAGTGCGCGACCTGCAAGCCGCGCCCAGCGACAAAGGGACAAGTCCATGTCTGCACCAAAGCGGGTCGAGCGCCCCCTCTCTCCCCACCTGCAAATCTACCGCCCGCAGATCACCTCCTTCAGCTCGATCCTGACGCGGATCACCGGGAATGCGCTGATCGTGGGCGTGTTGCTGGCCGTGTGGTGGCTGTTTGCGGCGGCGGTCAGCCCCGAATACTTCGCGACGGCCAACGCGGTCGCAACATCTTGGTTCGGGGATCTGGTCTTTACCGGCTCGCTCTGGGCGGTGTGGTATCACTATCTGGCCGGGCTGCGGCACCTGTATTTCGATGCCGGCCACGGGCTGGACCTGAAGACCGCGGAAATGCTGGGCTGGGGCTGCGTGATCGGCTCGGTTCTGCTGACCGCCATCACCCTGCTGATCATCTGAGGAGGCCACGATGCGTTATCTGACCGACCGCAAGCGCGCCGTGGGCAAGGGCGCCGCGCACACCGGCACACAGCACCATTGGTATATGCAGGTCTCGGCCGTAGGGCTGGCCTTTCTGGTGCCGACTTTCGTCTTTATCTTCGGCCGCACCCTTGGCGGCACGCGTGAGGCGGTGCTGTCGACCTTTGCCAGCCCCTTTGTCGCGATCCTGACCGCGCTGGTGCTGGTGGTGGGGATGCGCCATTTCGCCAAGGGCGCCCAGACCATGATCGAGGATTACGCGCGCGGATCGACCCGCAAACTTCTGATAATCCTTGCGATCTCGATTTCCTATGCCGTGACGGCCGTCGGGCTTTTTGCCCTGGCCAAGATCGCGCTCTGAGAGGCTGACGATGACTGCTGCTTACCAATACGAAGTGCATGACTATGACGTGGTGGTCGTGGGTGCCGGTGGTGCCGGTCTGCGGGCCACGCTGGGCATGGCCGAACAGGGACTGCGCACCGCCTGCGTGACCAAGGTCTTTCCGACCCGCTCGCACACCGTTGCCGCGCAGGGCGGGATCGCCGCCAGCCTGGCCAACATGGGCCCGGACAACTGGCAGTGGCACATGTATGACACCGTGAAGGGGTCTGACTGGCTGGGCGACACCGACGCGATGGAATACCTGGCGCGCGAAGCCCCTGCCGCGGTCTATGAGCTGGAGCATTATGGCGTGCCCTTCTCGCGGACCGAGGAAGGCAAGATCTATCAGCGCCCCTTCGGTGGTCACACCACCCAGTTCGGCGAAGGCCCGCCCGTGCAGCGCACCTGCGCCGCGGCTGACCGCACCGGCCACGCGATCCTGCACACCCTTTACGGGCAGTCGCTGAAGCAGAAGGCCGAGTTCTTCATCGAATACTTCGCGCTGGACCTGATCATCACCGATGGCGCCTGCACCGGCGTGGTGGCATGGAAGCTGGATGACGGCACCATGCATGTCTTCAACGCCAAGCTGGTCGTTCTGGCGACCGGCGGCTATGGCCGCGCCTATTTCAGCGCCACCTCGGCCCATACCTGCACCGGCGACGGTGGCGGCATGGTCGCCCGCGCGGGTCTCAAGCTGCAGGACATGGAGTTCGTGCAGTTCCACCCGACCGGCATCTATGGCGCGGGCTGTCTGATCACCGAAGGCGCGCGTGGCGAGGGGGGGTATCTGACCAACTCGGAAGGCGAGCGTTTCATGGAACGCTATGCGCCCAACTACAAGGACCTGGCGCCGCGCGACTATGTCAGCCGCTGCATGACCATGGAGATCCGCGAGGGTCGTGGCGTGGGCGCAGGCAAGGATCACATCCACCTGCACCTGAACCACCTGCCCAAGGAAACGCTGGACCTGCGCCTGCCCGGCATCAGCGAAAGCGCCCGGATCTTCGCCGGCGTCGACCTGACCAAAGAGCCGATCCCGGTTCTGCCGACGGTGCATTACAACATGGGCGGCATCCCCACCAACTATTGGGGTGAGGTGCTGAACCCGACCGCCGACAATCCCGACGCGGTCTTCCCCGGCCTGATGGCCGTGGGTGAGGCTGGCTGTGCCTCGGTGCATGGCGCGAACCGCCTGGGCTCCAACTCGCTGATCGACCTCGTGGTGTTCGGGCGCGCGGCCTCGATCCGCGCTGGCCAGATCGTCAAGCCCGGCCAGCGCAACGCGCCGGTCAACAAGGCCGAGGTCGACAAGTCGCTGGCCCGCTTTGACGGCCTGCGCCACGCCAAGGGCAATATCCCCACCGCCGAACTGCGGCTGGAGATGCAGCGCACCATGCAATCGGATGCGGCCGTGTTCCGTACCGACAAGACGCTGGCTGCGGGCGTGGAAAAGATGACCGCGATCGCCGGCAAGATGGACGACCTGTCGGTCACCGACCGCAGCCTGGTCTGGAACAGCGACCTGATGGAAACGCTGGAACTGACCAACCTGATGCCCAACGCGCTGGCGACCATCGTTGCCGCCGAGGCGCGCAAGGAAAGCCGCGGCGCCCACGCGCATGAGGATTATCCGCACCGCGACGACGCCAACTGGCGCATCCACAGCCTTGCGCTGGTCGAGGGCAACAAGGTCACCCTGACCTCGCGCCCGGTGCATCTGGACCCGCTGACGCCGGAATCCGACGGGGGCATCAGCCTCAAGAAGATCGCGCCGGCCGAGCGGAAGTTCTGATGATGGCCCGCCTGCGGCATCCCTTGTCCCGGTTGGCGGCCCCTGTGGCTGCCCGCCTTGGCATGGGGGCGATGCTGGTGGTGCTGGCGGCATGTTCGCCGACCGAGGTTGCCGACAAGATCGGCCGGCGCACCGCCGAAACCGTGGTGCTGCCGGTGGTCTCGCGCAACCTGTCGGGGCCTGCTGCCAACACCGCCATGCGCTGCATTGTCGACAATGCTTCGGCGGGCGAGATTCAGGCCTTGGTGCAGGATGCAGGCGTTGTCGCCGGCACCCGGACCGAGGCCAATATCCGCGCCATCGCCGCCGGCCCTGCCGCCGCCTGTCTGGCGCAAGCCGGGATCGGGGGCATCTGATGCGGCGCGCGGCTTCCCTGCCCGTTCTGCTGCTGGCGGCCTGCGGGCCGGTCAGCCCTGAACGGGCCGAGCAGACGTGCCTCGACCGCGCCTACCACGCCGCCGCCCCGCGCGGCGAAATAACGATGGGCATCGGATCGGGCGGCCACAGCGCCACCCATGTCGATCTGACGCTCAGCTCCGACTATCTGGCAGGCCGGGACCCGTCTCAGGTCTATGACGCCTGCATGTTGCAACTCACCGGCCAGCCGCCATCGCAGCCGCTGACTACCCGCCCCGACTGGAAGGGATAAATCATGGTTCAGCTTACGCTTCCCAAGAACTCCAAGATCCGCACTGGCAAGACCTGGCCCCGCCCGGAAGGCGCCAAGAACGTGCGCACTTTCAAGATCTACCGCTGGAGCCCCGATGACGGCGAAAACCCGCGGGTCGACACCTATTTCGTCGATATGGACAAGTGCGGCCCGATGGTGCTGGACGCGCTGATCAAGATCAAGAACGAGATCGACCCGACCCTCACCTTCCGCCGCTCGTGCCGTGAAGGGATCTGTGGTTCCTGCTCGATGAACATTGACGGGATCAATACGCTGGCCTGCATCTATGGCCTCGACGAGATCAAGGGCGACGTGAAGATCTATCCGCTGCCGCACATGCCGGTGGTGAAAGACCTGATCCCCGACCTGACGCATTTCTACGCCCAGCATGCCTCGATCATGCCTTGGCTGGAAACCAAGACCAACACCCCGCAGAAAGAGTGGCGCCAGTCGATCGAGGATCGCGAAAAGCTGGACGGTCTTTATGAATGCGTGATGTGCGCCAGCTGCTCGACCTCGTGCCCCAGCTATTGGTGGAACGGCGACAAGTATCTGGGCCCGGCCGCACTGCTGCACGCCTATCGCTGGATCATCGACTCGCGCGATGAGGCCACGGGCGAGCGTCTGGACGAGCTGGAAGATCCCTTCAAGCTCTATCGCTGCCACACCATCATGAACTGCACCAAGACCTGCCCGAAAGGTCTGAACCCGGCCAAGGCGATTGCCGCCATCAAACACATGATGGTCGAGCGCACGGTCTGATCGCGCAGCCAACCGCTGACAAGGCCCCCGCCCTGCCGGGGGCCTTTTGTTTTTCCATCACGCCTGCGCGAGAAGCCGCATGGCGGCTCTGGTGCGCGGCCGCGGGCGATTGCGCTTGGCGGGCAGAGCCTCTAGCCTTGGCACCGCACGCCGGAGGAGACATGCGCCACACCCGTCCGACCCTCGCCCTGATCCTGGCCCTCGGGCTGGGGCTGCCTGCCGCTGCGCAAGAGGCACCCGCCGCCCCTGCCGACACTGCGCAAAAGGCTGATGCCGGGGCCTATCTTGCCGCCCAGACGGCTGCCATCCACCGCGACTATCGCGCCGCGCTGGCGCTGCATGTGCGCGCGCTTCTGGCCGATCCGCAGAACCCGGGGCTGATCGAAGGCGCCATGATTTCTGCCGCATCTTTGGGCGATCTGCCGCGCGCGATCACCTTTGCCGCCAACCTGCCCAACACCAGCCAGACGGCGCAGATGGTCCGGGTGGCAGATGAGGCGGCGCATGAGGATTTTGCGGCCCTGCTGAAAGGATTTTCCGAGGGCCGGCAACTGGGTCTGGTGATCGACGGGCTGGTGTCGGCCTGGGCCGAGCTGGGTCGGGGCGAGATGTCGGCGGCGCTGGCCGATTTTGACAAGGTGGCCGGCACGCCGGGGCTGGAAAGTTTTGGCCTCTATCACAAGGCGTTGGCGCTGGCACAGGTCGGTGATCTGGAAGGCGCCGAAAAGATCCTGTCCGGCGAGACCGCGGGACCGCTCAGGATGCTGCGGCGGGGCGTGATCGCCCACGCACAGATCCTCAGCCAGCTGGAACGCAATGCCAATGCCGTCAAGCTGCTGGCGGAAGGGTTTCCCCACGGCGAAGACCCGGGCATTGACGCGTTGCGCGCGCGGCTGGAGGCAGGCGAGACCGTGCCTTTTGACGTGACGCGCAGCCCCAAAGACGGCATTGCCGAGGTGTTTTACACCCTCGCCACCGCCCTGTCGGGCGAGGCCGAGAACAACTTTACCCTGCTGCATACCCGCATCGCCAATTACCTGCGCCCGGACCTGACCGAAGCCCTGCTGCTGTCTGCCGGCCTGCTGGAGGCGGATGGCCAGTATGATCTGGCGGTTGAAACCTACGCGCAAGTGCCGACCGACGATCAGGGCTGGCATCTGGCCGAGATCGGTCGCGCCGAAGCACTGGAGGCTGCCGGCAAAACCGAGGCCGCCCTTGAGGCGCTGCGCAATCTGGCGCGCAGCCATGCGGGGGTGTTGCGGGTGCATGTGGCCTTGGGCGACATGCTGCGCAGGGCCGAGAAATATGACGAGGCCATCACCGCCTATACTGCCGCGCTGGATCTGGTGGCAGCCCCTCAGGAGCAACATTGGGTGCTGTTCTATACCCGCGGCATCGCGCATGAGCGGCAGAAACAGTGGGATCAGGCCGAAGCCGATTTCCGCAAGGCGTTGGCGCTGTCACCGGATCAGGCGCAGGTGCTGAACTATCTCGGTTACGGCTTCATCGACATGAACCGCAATCTCGACGAAGCACTGGCCATGATCGAGCGTGCGGTCGAGTTGGCGCCCAATACCGGCTATATCCTCGACAGTCTGGCATGGGGTTACTATCGCCTTGGCCGCTATGCCGATGCGCTGGCCCCGATGGAGAAGGCCAGCCTGCTGGAGCCCGTGGACCCGATCGTCACCGACCATCTGGGCGATGTCTACTGGGCCGTGGGCCGCAAGCTGGAGGCGCGCTTTCAATGGCGACGGGCGCTGTCCTTTGATCCAGAGGAAAAGGAGGCTGACCGCATCCGCCGCAAGCTGGCAGTCGGACTTGACGCCGTTCTGGCCGAGGAAGGGGCCGCGCCCCTGAAGCCCGTCGATGCTGCCGCAAACGCTGACTGAATTCGCCCATGCCAAGATCAATCTGGCGCTGCACGTGACCGGGCAGCGACCGGATGGCTATCACCTGCTGGACAGTGTGGTGGTCTTTGCCGGCATTGGCGACAGCCTGCATGTGACCCCGGCCGAGACCTTCTCGCTGGTGCTGGAGGGGCCGTTCGGGGCCGATCTGCCGGCGGGTGAGGATAATCTGGTGCTGCGGGGCGCCCGGCTGGTGGCGGGGTCCAAGGCTGCGGCGATCCGGCTGGTGAAACGCCTGCCCCCGGCCTCGGGCATTGGTGGCGGGTCTGCCGATGCGGCGGCGGCGATTCGGGCGATGCTGCGGCTGCGGGCGGCAGCAGGCGAGGCGCCGGTGTTCACGCCTGAACAGGGCACGCAGGTTGTGGCGCTGGGGGCCGATGTGCCGGTCTGTCTTGCGGCCCATCCCGCGCGGATGCAGGGCATCGGCGAGGCGCTGACCTGGCTGCCGCCCCTGCCGGAGTTATGGGTGGTGCTGGCCAATCCGCGGGTCGAGGTGCCGACGCCAACCGTCTTCAAGGCGCTGACCCACAAGGAAAACCCGCCCCTGCCCCAGATCCCCGCAGGCTGGATCGACGCGGCGGCGCTGGCAGATTGGCTGGGCCAGACCCGCAACGACCTGCAGGCCCCGGCCATGGCGGCAGCGCCGGTGATCGGCGATGTGCTGGCCGCCCTGACCGCCCTGCCCGGCGCACTTTTCACGCGGATGTCGGGATCGGGTGCCACCTGTTTTGCCCTGTTCGCCAAGGAGGACGAGGCTGAAGCCGGGGCTGATGCAGTGCGGCGTGAACATCCCGATTGGTGGGTGGCGCATGGGCTGGTTTACCCCGGCCGCGCCGACATGCAGCAGGTCGTGCCTCGCTGATCAGCGGATGCGTTCCACCACATAATCCGCCAGATCTTCCAGCATCTCGCGCAGCGGATGCGCGGGAAAGGCCTGCAACGCCGCGCGGGCTTTGGCCGACCACGCCAGCGCGTCGGCGCGGGCAGCCTCGAAGGCGCCATGGCCCGACATGATTGCCAGCGCCTGCTCCAGATCGCCCTCGGCCTGCCGGCCCTTTTCGATGGTGCGCTGCCAGAACGCGCGCTCATCCTCGGTGGCCTTGGCCAGCGCCTTGATGACCGGCAGGGTCAGCTTGCGCTCGCGGAAATCATCGCCGGGGGTCTTGCCGATCACCGCCGCCGTGCCGGTATAATCCAGCAGGTCATCGGCGATCTGGAAGGCGATGCCCAGCGCATCACCATAATCGAACAGCGCGCGAACCTGATCCTCGGCGGCGCCGGCGATCACCCCGCCCACCTCGGTCGCAGCCGAGAACAGCGCCGCGGTCTTGCCGCGCACCACCTTCAGATAGGTCTCCTCGGTCGTCGTCAGATCCTGCGCGGCGGTCAGTTGCAGAACCTCGCCCTCCGAGATCGTGGCCGAGGCATTGGCCAGGATCGCCATGACGCGCATGGAGCCGGTCTCGGTCATCAACTGAAAGCTGCGGGCAAAAAGATAATCGCCCACAAGCACTGAAGACTTGTTGTCCCACAGCAGGTTGGCAGTGGGTCGGCCGCGGCGCTGGGTGCTTTCGTCGATCACATCGTCATGCAGCAGGGTCGCGGTGTGAATGAACTCGACCGTGGCGGCCAGATGGATGTGATGGGGGCCGCCATAGCCGCACAGCCGCGCCGCCGCCAGGACCAGCAGCGGCCGAAGACGCTTGCCCCCGGCATTGACCAGATGCGCGGTGATCTGCGGGATCAGCGGCGCGTGCTGGCTGACCATCCGATCCTGCAGCATGCCGTCCACAAGGGCCATGTCATCCGCCAGATGGGCCGCAAGCCGGTCTTGCGGTTTCTGCGCGCTGTCGATCATGCCCATCTCAACCCCTCTCTCGACATTTCCGGCGAATGCCGACAGTCTTGATCCATGAAGGAAATTTTGCGCACGCAAGACCTGTCGGCCATCGCTTTCGCTACCACCCTTCTTGAGGGCGAGGGTATAACGGCCTTTGAACTGGACGTCCACATGAACGCCCTTCATGGCGGTCTGGGCATCATGCCCCGGCGGTTGATGGTGGCAGATCGGCATGCCTTTCTGGCCCGCACGATCCTGCGCGACAACGGGCTGGAGCCCACACCGTGACTTTTGCCGAGGATGACCTGAGTGCCGACAAGTTTCTGTGTGGGCGGCTGAACCTGTTACAACCGCGGCGCGGCTATCGCGCGGCAACCGATCCGGTGTTGCTGGCCGCAGCCTGCCCGGCCAAAGCCGGGGAAAGCGTTCTGGACATGGGCTGCGGGGCGGGGGCGGCGATGCTGTGTCTGGCCGCCCGGGTGGCGAACCTCGATCTGCACGGGCTGGAGCTTCAGCCCGATTATGCCGACCTTGCCCGTCGCAATGCCGCCCGCAACGGTATCGCCGCTACGGTGCATGAGGGCGATCTGACGCAGATGCCGCCGGCACTGCGCCGCGACTTTGACCATGTGATTGCAAACCCGCCGTTCTATCCGCCGGGCGGCACCCCCTCGCCGGTCGCGGGGCGGGCGGTGGCGATGCAGGTGGACGCCACGCCGCTGGCGGTCTGGATGCAGGCCGCGCAGCGGCGGCTCCGGCCGGGCGGCTGGCTGACGATGATCTTTCGCACTGATGGCTTGGCTGAGGTGCTGGGCGCGCTGGGCAAGCTGGGATCGGTCGAAATCCTGCCCCTCGCCCCGCGGACGGGCCGCGAAGCGGGCCGTGTGATCCTGCGCGCCCGCAAGCTGGGCCGGGCGCCGTTGCGACTGCTGCCGCCCTTCGTGCTGCATGCGGGCGCGCACCATTCGGGGGACCGGGAAGACTATACCCCCGAGGCCAGCGCCGTGCTGCGCGGCGGCATGGCGCTTTCGGCGGGATTCGCCCGGCGCTAGGCAAATTTGCGCGTAAATGTCGCAACGCGGCCGCGACATTTACATGACAAACGCGCCAATCCGTGTTGCAATCATCATGTCCGAACAACACAGGAGGTCGGAATGTCGGTCGAAAATCACGTCGCCGAGCTGAAGAAAAAGCACGAGCATCTGTCGGAAATGGTGGAACGCGCGCAACGCGCTCCTGGTTCCGACGACCTCCAGATTGCCGAGTGGAAAAAGCAGAAGCTGAAGATCAAGGAGGAGATCGAGCGGTTGACTCACGCCTGACCGCGGCTGGCGCGCGCCGCGATGGCGGCGCCCAGCGTGATCAGCAGCGTTGCAGCGACCAGCGACAGGGTGGCGGGGGCAATGCCCGCCGCCACTAGCGCCAAGGTCGACAAAAGCGGCGCCGCATAGGAGGCGACACCCAGAAACTGGATGTCGCCTTTTTTCATGCCCATGTCCCAGGTGAAAAACGCCGCGCCCACGGGGCCAAGCCCCAACCCGACCACGGCAGCCCAGCCTGCAAGGCCGACCGGCCATTGCGTTTCTTCGAAAGTCAGATGCGCGATAGCAGACAGCAAGGCAGTGGCCAGACAATAGATTGTCACCGCTTCGGTCGGCACCGTGCCAAAGCGGCGCGAACCCAACGAATATCCTGCCCAGGTCAGCGCGCAGGCAAAGGCAAGCCCATAGCCCAGCGCGTTGCCTGCCCCACCCTCACGCCCCAGCACGATCAGCGCCGCGCCGGCAAAGGCCACCAGCGCGCCGATGATATGCGTGCTTCGCAGCCGCTCGCCCGGCAACAAACCCGACAGCAGCACGATGAACAGGGGCCAGAGATAGGCGATCAGCCCGGTTTCCGCCGAGGGCGAAAGGCGAAAAGCCGTGAAATACAACGCGTGATACCCGAACAATCCCAAAGTGCCGAGCAGATAGGCCCTTGGATCAACGCCCCTCAACAGCGCAAAGCCCCGCCGGGCCGTCCAAACCAGACCGATCATCCCGCCGATCGCGAAGGTCAGCGCGTTCAGCAGAAAAGGCGGCACCGGGGCTGAGGCAATGGTCATCAACGCCAACAGCGACCACATCAGGATGGCGGTAAAACCGATGGCCGTAGCCTTGCTGCGTGTCATCTTGCCCTCCCGGACGTGCCATTGCGGCGTCTTTCCTGGCGCTGGGATAAGCCATTGCCCAGACATGCGAAAGCCCCGGGCTTGGCCCGGGGCTTGCACATCGATCTTGCGCCTTCAGACGACGAACTGCCCGCCATTGGCACTGATGGTCGAGCCGGTGATGAAGCCTGCATCGTCCGAGGCCAAGAAGACCACGCAGCGCGCGATCTCTTCCGGCTCGCCCAGACGGCCGACGGGGATCTGCGGGATGATCCGCTCGTTCAGCACCTTTTCATCAATCGCCCGCACCATCTCGGTGCCGATATAGCCGGGGCAGATGGCGTTGACGGTGATGCCGGCGCGCGCGCCTTCCTGGGCCAGCGCCTTGGTGAAGCCCAGATCGCCTGCCTTGGCCGCCGAATAATTGGCCTGCCCCGCCTGACCCTTCTGCCCGTTGATCGAGCTGATGTTGATGATCCGGCCGAACTTGCGATCCCGCATCCCCGACCACAGCGGGTGGGTCATGTTGAACACGCCGGTCAGGTTGGTGTCGATCACCTCTTTCCACTGCTGCGGGGTCATCTTGTGGAACATGGCATCGCGGGTGATACCGGCATTGTTGACCAGCACCGCAACCGGGCCCAGCTCGGCCTCGACCTTGGCGATGCCTGCGGCGCAGGCGTCATAATCGGCAACCGACCATTTGTAGGTCTTGATCCCGGTTTCGGCCGTGAACTTCGCCGCCGCCTCGTCATTGCCGGCGTAATTGGCGGCGACGGTGTAACCGGCATTCTTCAGGGCGATCGAGATTGCGGCGCCGATTCCGCGCGAACCACCGGTGACCAGGGCAACTTTCGACATGATTCCTCCTTGCAAATCAGGGTTGAAACAAACTTATCGAAACAAAAAACCGGACGCAAGATTATTGCGTCCGACATTTTTCGCTTGCAGCAAAATTACGCCGCATGTGGCAATCAGGCCCGTTCAAGGCACATGGCAACGCCCATGCCGCCGCCGATGCACAGCGTGGCCAAGCCCTTGTTGGCGCCCGAACGCTGCATTTCGAACAGCAAAGTGTTCAGGATGCGCGCGCCCGATGCGCCGATCGGGTGACCAATGGCGATGGCGCCACCGTTCACGTTCACCTTCGAGGTGTCCCAGCCCAAGTCCTTGTTGACGGCGCAGGCTTGGGCGGCAAAGGCCTCGTTCGCTTCGATCAGGTCCAGATCGGCGACCTTCCAGCCGGCCTTTTCCAGTGCCTTGCGCGAGGCCGGGATCGGACCGCAGCCCATGACCGACGGGTCGAGACCGGCGGTGGCATAAGAGGCGATGCGCGCCAGCGGCTTCAGCCCGCGGCGCACCGCTTCGGCCTCGCTCATCACCAGCACCGCTGCGGCGCCGTCGTTGATCCCCGAGGCGTTGCCGGCGGTCACCGTGCCGTCCTTGACGAAGGCGGGCTTCAGCTTGGCAAGGCTGTCCAGCGTGGCGCCGTGGCGGATATACTCATCCGCATCGACGGTCACGTCACCCTTGCGGCCCTTGACCACGAAGGGCACGATCTCATCCGCGAACTTGCCGGCCTTCTGCGCAGCTTCGGCCTTGTTCTGGCTAGCCAGCGCAAATTCGTCCTGCATGTCGCGGCTGATCTGCCACTGATTGGCAACATTCTCGGCGGTCTGGCCCATGTGATAGCCGTTGAAGGCATCCCACAAACCGTCCTTGATCATGGTGTCGACCATCTTCATGTCGCCCATTTTCGTGCCGGCGCGCAGATGCGCGGCATGGGCCGACAGTGACATGCTTTCCTGGCCGCCGGCGATCACGATCGACGCATCGCCCAGTGCGACGTGCTGGGCTGCCAGTGCCACGGCCCGCAGGCCCGAACCGCAGACCTGATTGATGCCCCAGGCCGCGCTTTCGATGGGAAGACCGGCGCGGATATGCGCCTGACGGGCCGGGTTTTGCCCTTGTCCGGCCGTCAGCACCTGCCCCAGGATCGTCTCGCTGACCTCGGCCTTGTCGATGCCGGCGCGCGCCACGACGGCCTCGATGACCGCGGCGCCCAATTCATGGGCGGGGGTGTTGGCAAAAGCCCCGTTGAAGCTGCCGACAGCGGTGCGCGCTGCCGATACGATGACGACATTGGTCATGGCAAATCCTCTCCCTTAACCGAGAATCGAAGCGCGGCACTGGAATTGCCGCTCTGCAGAAAAGGGATACCGATCCACTGCCAAAGCGCAAGAAAATTGCGCACAACTTTGCAGCAAAGGAACAACTTGGCACGATACCGCCAAGCCATCGCGCGCCTTCAGGCGCGGCGGCGCTGAGCGGGCGCTGCGAAGCCGGGACTGGTGGTCGGCGCGCCGAACAGATAGCCCTGCAGACAATCGACCCCGATCTGGCGCAGCCATTCCGCATCCGCGGCGGTCTCAACCGCCTCGGCGACGGTGAACATCTCGAACTGGCGGGCAATGGACAACAGCGCCTGTGTCAGTACCTGATTGTCGGCATCCTGGGACACACCGGCGATGAACTGTCCGTCGATCTTGATGATGTCAAAGAAGAAATCCTTGAAATGCCGAAAGGCGGTATAGCCGGCGCCAAAGTCGTCCAGCGCAAAACTGATCCCCTCGCGCTGCAAATCGTCCATGAAGTTCACCACCAGTTCTGGCACCAGCATCGCCGAGCTTTCGGTGATTTCGAGGATAAGCCGCTCACCGATGGTAGGGGATAATTCCAGCCCGCGGCGCAGCACCTTCATCCAGCGGGGATAGCCGATGGACCGCGCCGACATGTTGATCGACAGCCGAATATCCGGATACCGTGCCAGCATCCGCAGCCCCATATCCAGCGCAGCGCAATCGACCAGGCGGCCCATCTCGCGCGTTTCGATCGCGGCCATGAAGTCGCGGGCCGGAATGGTGCGGCCGGTTTCATCCAGCACACGGATCAGTCCCTCGTAAAAGGCGACCTTGCCGGGATCGCGGGCAAGGACCACCGGCTGACAGGCAAGACGAAGTCGCCCTTCGCGCAGCGCGGCCTCAACCATCGACAGGGTGCGCCGGTCATTGGCGGCGATGGCGTAGGCCAGCGGATTGGCATCGGGGCCTGCCTCGCCCATGCCTGCAACCCGATCCTTGTCCATTGCCCTGCCCCTTGTCGTATGCTGTCGGGCAACCCTTGCCGACATGGCGTTAAGGAGCGGTGAATGTTCGCCTTTGGTTTCAATTTTAACGAATTAAATCCTGCCCGTCACTGTATCAACGCGCGCAGAACCGCCTGGGCGTGCGGGCCATCCCATTCGGCATCGCCCATCAGCCGGCTCACCTCCTGACCCTCGGGGTCCAGGATCACCGTCACCGGCAGACCCAGAATACCCATGCCACGCGACAGCTCGCTTTTCGGGTCGCGCAGCGCGGCCAGATGCGTCACGCCGGCCTCCTCGAAGAATGCTTCGATCTTTTGCACGTCGTTGCGTCCCGCAGCCACGGTGACCACCTCGAACCGGTCGCTGCCCAGCGCCGCCTGCAGGCGGCCAAGGCCCGGCATCTCGGTCCGGCAGGGCGGGCACCAGGTGGCCCAGAAATTGACCACCAGCCACTTGCCCCGGAACTCCGACAGGCTGCGCGGCGCATCATCCATGCCCAGAAGCGCCACCTCGGGGACAGGTTTTGCCTCGGCAAAGGACAGTTTCTTCATGTCGCCATCGCGGGCGGCATCGGCAGCGGCGATATCGGCTGCCACCGGGTTTGCGCCGAAGATCAGGGCGGTATAAAGGACGGCGGCACGAAGTGAACGCATGAAACCCCCATAGGTCCGATATGAGCGCGAAACCCGACACCCAGACCGCCGCCAATGCCATGTGGGGCGGGCGTTTCGCCGCCGGGCCGGACGCGATCATGACGGCGATCAACGCCTCGATCGGGTTCGACCAGCGGCTCTACGCCGAGGATATTGCAGGCTCGCGCGCCCATGCCGCCATGCTGGCGGCCACGGGCATCCTAAGCAATAGCGATGCCGAAGTGATCCGGGAAGGCTTGCTCACGGTCTTGTCAGAGATCGAGGGCGGCCAGTTCCAGTTCCGCGAGGACCGCGAGGATATCCACATGAACGTGGAGGCCCGCCTGACCGAGATCGTGGGCGAGGCCGGCAAGCGCCTGCACACCGCGCGGTCGCGCAACGATCAGGTGGCAGTCGATTTCCGCCTGTGGGTGCGCGGCCAGTGCGATGCCGTGGCCGAGGCGCTGACCGCGCTGATGCGTGCCTTTGTCGATCAGGCCGAACAGGGCGCCGATTGGGTCATGCCGGGCTTCACCCACCTGCAGACCGCCCAGCCGGTGACCTGGGGCCATCACATGATGGCCTATGTCGAGATGCTGGCCCGCGACCGCTCGCGCTTCCTCGACGCGCGCGCACGGATGAACGAATGCCCGCTGGGGGCGGCGGCGCTGGCCGGCACCTCTTTCCCGATCGACCGGCACATGACCGCCGCGGCGCTGGGCTTTGACCGGCCGACCGCCAACAGCCTCGATTCGGTCTCGGACCGTGATTTCGCGCTGGAGTTCCTGTCGGCCGCCAGCATCTGCGCCATGCACCTGTCGCGCTTTGCCGAAGAGCTGGTGATCTGGTCCAGCGCGCAATTCCGTTTCGTGCGGCTGTCGGATGCCTGGACCACCGGCAGCTCGATCATGCCGCAAAAGAAGAACCCCGACGCGGCCGAGCTGATCCGGGCCAAGCTGGGCCGTATCCTGGGCGCGACCGTGGCGCTGTTCACGGTGATGAAGGGGCTGGCGCTGACCTATTCGAAGGACATGCAGGAAGACAAGGAGCAGGTTTTCGACGCCGCCGACAACCTGATGCTGGGTCTTGCCGCGATGACCAACATGGTGCGCGACATGACCGCCAACCGCCCGGCACTCGAGGCCGCGGCGGCCTCGGGCTTCTCGACCGCGACCGATCTGGCTGATTGGCTGGTGCGCGCCCTCGGCCTGCCCTTCCGCGAGGCCCATCACGTCACCGGCACGCTGGTCGGCATGGCCGAGCGGCAGGGCTGCGATCTGCCCGACCTGACGCTGGAACAGATGCAATCCGTCCATGCCGGCATCACCGCCGAAGTGTTCGGCGTGCTGGGGGTGCAGAACTCGGTCAACTCGCGCCTGTCCTATGGCGGAACCGCGCCGGTCCGCGTACGCGAGCAGATTGCCCGCTGGAAAGCGGCGCTGGCCTGAGGCACTGTGCCTGAATGAAACCGGAGTCCCTGATGCACAAACCCTTCCTGATCCTGTCCCTGCTGGCGCTGGCCGCCTGCGGCGCCGATGGCGCGCCAGAACGTCCGGCGCAAAAGGCCACGATCACCATTACCGGCGACGCCGCAGTTGGCGTGAAGGGCAAGCTGTGATCCGCGCCGCGCTTGTGCTGGTGGCCCTGCTGCTGACCGGCTGCGCCGAAGACCCCAACGCCCCGCGCGTTGGTCTGGGCGTTGGCATCGGCCCCAACGGGTTGCGGGTGGCGCCCCGCGTCACCACGCAGGTGGGCGATGCGCGGGTCGGCGTGGGTCCGGGCGGCGCCTCGGTCGGCACCAATGTCGGTGGCGTGGGCGTGGGCGTCGGGCTTTAAGCACCCGACCGCGCGACCGCCCGCGCACGCAGCAGCGTGAACAGCGCAGCGCCCACCACCATCACCGTTCCGACAATCACCCGTGTCTCCAGCGTTTCGTCAAAGACGATCACGGCCAGCCCCGCCACGAATACCAGTTGCAACAGCGCAAATGGCTGCACATCGCCGGCCTCGGCCAGCTCGAACGCCTTGATCATCATGAAATGCGACGCTGACGCGGTGCAACACAACAGCCCCATCCAGCCCCAGTCGGCCGGTGACATCGGCTCCCACATCCACAAACCGACGGGCGTAATGAGGATGGCGGCCACCACACCCGTCCACAGGAACGAGGTCAGCGCCGCATCCGTCCGCGCGACATAGCGGGTCAGCAGCGCATAGATCGCAAACAGGATCGCCGCGGCCAGCGGCACCACCGCCCATGGCGTGAAGACCGCACCGCCGGGGTTCAGGATCACGATCACGCCCACAAACCCTACCACGATCGCCAGCCAGCGGCGCCAGCCCACTTTCTCGCCCAGGATCGGCCCGGACAGCGCCGCCACCATCAATGGGTAGCTGATGAACAGCGATTGCGTGGCCAGCAGCCCCACCTTCACAAAGGCCAGCACCATCACGCAGATCTCGACGATCAGCAACACGCCGCGCAGCACCTGCAACACCGGCATGCGGCTGCGCAGTGCCACGCCCAGACCGCCCGGCTGCCGCGCCACCAGTGCAATGGCGAACAGCGCGAAAAACCAGAACCGGATCGTCACCACCATCCAGACATTGTAGTTGCGCGCCAGATGCGCAGATATCCCGTCCTGCATGGCAAAAACAAAGGATGTCAGACACATCAGCAAGATGCCCAACCGGGTGTTGCGCGCCGTGTTCTGCGCAGTCATGGGGTCAGCACCCCGCGGCTCATATGACGCTTGCCGGCATGGCCCGGCGCGCGTTCGACGGCAAAACCTGCCGCCGCCAGCGCCCTGCGCACATGGCCGGCGGCGGTATAGGTGGCAAAGGTGCCGCCCGGCGCCGTGTGGCGCGCCACCTCGGCCAACAGATCCGCGGACCACAATTCGGGGTTCTTGGCGGGCGAAAAACCGTCGAGAAACCAGGCATCCGCCTGCCCCTGCCATCGGGGCAGGGTCTGGCGGGCGTCGCCGATGATGATTTCGGCCTCCACACCGGGCAGCGTGATCCGCTGACCCGCGCCCCACTGCGCCACCAGCGGGGCTGCCATGTCAGCCAACGCGGGAAAGGCGGTCAACGCCCGGCCCATCTCTGCTGCAGCCATCGGAAACGCCTCGAAAGACGTGAAGCGGATCACCCCCGGCGCGCCCATGTCACGCCACAGCGCCGCCAGTGCCAACAGGTTCAGCCCCGTGCCAAAGCCCAGCTCGACCACGTGAAACCCGTCCCGCAAACGGTCGGGCAACTGATTGCCAGCCAGAAACACATGCCGCGTCTCGGCCAGGCCGTTGTTCAGACTGAAGTAAGGATCATCAAACCGCGTCGAGACCGGGATCACCCCGTCCCGCCATGCGACATCCGCCCTCTGGTCCATCGCCGCCATTTGCCCTAACCCTCTGCCCGGACCGGTATGGGGAAAGGCTGCGGAAATGGCAACGCGGGATGTGACGGTGCTGGGCGGCGGGATCTTCGGGCTGGCATGCGCTTTCCGCATGGCGCGGATGGGCGCGCGGGTCCGGTTGATCGAGCGCCACGCCATCGGCGCCGGCTGCTCCGGTGGTCTGGTCGGCGCACTGGCCCCGCATGTGCCGGAAAACTGGAACGCCAAAAAACAGTTCCAACTGGAAAGCCTGCTGATGGCGGCGGATTTCTGGGCCGAGGTCGAGGCCATCGGCGGACAAAGCCCCGGTTACGCCCGCAGCGGGCGGCTGCAACCGCTGGCCGACGCGGCGGCGATCGCGCGGGCCAAGGCGCGCGCAGCCGAGGCCCAAACCCTCTGGCAAGGCCGCGCCACATGGCAGGTAATCCCCGTCACCGATGCGCCGTGGCAACCTGCCGCCCCCTCTGGCTATCTTGTCCATGACACGCTGAGCGCCCGCGCCAGCCCGCGCGCCGCTGGCCGCGCCCTTCTGGCCGCCCTTCAGGCGCTGGGTGTCGACGTGCTGCTGGGCGACGCGCCCACACAAGGCGCCAGACAAGGCCCCACACAAGGTATGGTGCTGCATGCAACCGGGCTGACAGGGCTGCAGGACCTGTCGCAGTCCTTGGGCAAGCCGGTCGGCTCGGGCGTCAAGGGCCAGTCGGTCTCGGTCCTTCACACAGCCCCCGACGCCCCGCAGATCTTCGCCGACGGGCTGCATATCGTGCCCCATGCCGATGGCACGGTGGCAATCGGATCTACCTCTGAAAACCACTGGACGGATGGCGCAACGGATGCGCAATGCGACGCGCTGCTGGAAAAGGCCCGCACCATCCTGCCCGTGCTGCGCGACGCGCCCGAGGTCACCCGCTGGTCCGGCATCCGCCCGCGCAGCAAATCGCGCGCGCCGATGCTTGGCGCCTGGCCGGATCGGCCAGGCCATTTCATCGCCAATGGTGGCTTCAAGATCGGCTTCGGCATGGCCCCCAAGGTCGCCGAAACCATCGCCCTGCTGATGCTGGAAGGGCGGGACACCATCCCGCCCGGCTTCCGGGTCGAGGATAACCTGTGACCCTTCATCATGACCCCAATACCCTCAGGGGGTGAATGGCCGCAGGCCAGAGGGGGCGCGAGCGCCCCCTGCCTCCTCACATCGTCTTGAGATCGGCCACAAGACGGTCGATGTCGCCGCCCCGCTGCTTCAACAGCGCCGCGACCTCTTCACGCTCGGTCGCCAGCATGTTCACGCCTTCGATGATGATGTTGAAGAACAGATCCTTGCCGGACTTGTTCGACACATGCCAACGCAGGTCAAACGGCGCCTCGCCCTGCAGATGCGCAACCGAGATCACCTCGTAATAGCTTTTCAGCGGCTTGGCATTCACCACCTCGATCCGCCCCCCGATGAACTCGCGGAAGCGGCGGCCGTATTTGCGGCCGATATAGCCCTGATAGGCCTTGGTGAAGGCCGACATCTGCCCCGCGCTGGCCCCGCGTGCCGCCGGTCCCAGCGCCGAGCGCGCGATCGCCGGCACATCGGCATAACGTGCGAAGATGCCCTCGAAATCCTTGTACATCGCCGGCTCGGGCTTGCCCGAATTGATGACCTTGTTCACGTCACCAATGGCCATGTCGATCAGCGCCCGCGCCGATGCGGTGTCCAGCGCGGCGGCTGGCCGGGGCAGAAGCCCGAGAAGGGCGGTCGCGCCCGCGGCAACAACAAGGCCGCGGCGGGTGATCGTGTCATTCATTACCATAGGGGTCCTCATACGGGTCGATGAAGCCTTCTTCCGCGCCAGCCGCGTCGCCGCCTGTCTGCCCCAGCTCGAACCGCCGGTTCTGCAGATACAGCATCCGCGCCTGAGCATAGCTGTCGGCACTGTCATACAAGATACTGTCGACCGTCCCGGAATACCGGTGCCGATCACCAAGTTTTGAAAGCACCTTGGCGCCCGAGGCGATCTTGGCATCATCCCCTTCGGCCAGCTTGCCCACCGGGTTCAGCGCGAAATCGAGGATCAGACCCACGGTGTCCCGCTCGGTCGACGGGCCAAAGCCGGGCAACTCGACATAGGCCCCTTCGGCCATGCCGTAATGATGCAGCGTCTCGCCGAAATCGGTCTTGCGATGCGGCAGCCCCATCACCGAGGCCGGATCGAGGATACCCGCCAGACCAAACACGGTGTTGATGACAAAACGACCGGCATTGTTGGCGGCATCAGGGCCGTTGTTCTGCAACAGGTTGTTCAGCACATCGCCCGGCAGGTCGAGGTTGGCGGCAAAGTTGCCGATCCCCCGCTGCACGGGATTGGGCACCACGCCATAGACATCCGAGGCCGGCCGCAACAACGCCCGGTCCAACCCCTTGTTGAAGGCATGCACCTTGCGGTTCAGCGCCTCGTTCGGATCGTTCTCGATCGGACCGGGCGGAGGGGCTGCGCAGCCTGCCAACAGGATTGTCGCCATGACGGCGCCAATTCCAGCCTTGCGAATGCCTTTATTCTGAATCATCACAGAACCCGATGAATGTGGAAAACCGTTGTCCGACGCCATGCCCGCCTGACCGCCCCCGCCACGACGGCGGCGATCTTTCGACGCAGGCATAAAGGCAGCGACCGGCAATGACAATCCGCGCCCGCGGATCTGTGGTCCACGATGTGGTGATTTTGGCCGATTGGCGCGGACAACCGCCCAGGGCAAGGAAGGACGCTTTATGACGCGGATTGATGCCGGAAGTCTGTTTGCGGCGGGATATGCGGAGTTGAAGGCTGCGCGGGCAGAATCCCGGCGGCTGATCCTTGCGGTGTTTGTCTTCAGTGTGGTGGTGAACCTGCTGATGCTGACCGGACCGCTTTACATGCTGCAAGTCTATGACCGGGTGCTGGGCAGCCGGTCCGAGGCCACGCTGGTGGCGCTGTCGGTGCTGGTGGTGTTCCTGTTCCTGATGATGGGCATCCTCGATCATGTGCGCGGGCGTATCATGGCGCGAATCGGCGCGCGCTTTCAGGACCGGCTGGACCGGCGCACCTTCGAGGCTGCGCTGCGCCGCAGCCAGATGGCCCCGGGCGATCCGGCCGCCATCGCCGCGCAACGCGACCTCGAATCGCTGCAACGGCTCTGGGCCTCGCCGGTGCTGCTGGCGTTGTTCGACATTCCCTGGACGCCGCTTTACATCGCCGCGATCTTCGTTTTCCATTTCTGGATGGGCTGGCTGGCCGTGCTGGGCGGGGCGATCCTGATCGCCATGACCGTGATGAACCAGCGCGCCACCAAGACCCCCCTCAATCGCGCCAACAGCGCGACCCTCGCGGCCGAACGCTTTGCCGAAAACCTCAAGGCCGAATCCGAGGTGGTGCAGGCGTTGGGGATGCAGGGCGCGGGCTTTGACCGCTGGCAACGCGCCCGCGGCGCGGCGCTGGCCGAGACCATGTCGGCGGCCGATATCGGCGGCGGCTATTCCACCCTGACCAAGACCTTCCGGCTGTTCCTGCAATCGGCGATGCTGGGCCTCGGCGCCTGGCTGGTGCTGCAACAGGAGTTGTCGGCGGGGGCGATGATCGCGGGCTCGATCCTGATGGGCCGTGCGCTGTCGCCGATCGAGATGGCGGTGGGCCAATGGGCGGTGGTGCAGCGCGCGCAGGAGGGCTGGAACCGGCTGGCCGAACTTTATACCCGCGTGCCCAAAGAAGCGCCACGCACCCGGCTGCCCCGCCCCCGCGCGCTGCTGGAGGCGCAGAACCTGACGGTGGTGCCGCCGGGCGAACAGGCCGCGGTGCTGCGGATGGTCTCGTTCCGGTTGGAACCGGGTCAGGCGCTGGGGATCATCGGCCCCTCCGGCTCGGGCAAGTCGTCGCTGGCCCGGGCCATCACCGGGGTCTGGCGGCCCGCTGGCGGCAAGGTGCGCCTCGATGGAGCGGCACTCGAGCAATATGACCCGGACACCTTCGGCAGCTATATCGGCTATCTGCCGCAGCGCGTGACGCTGTTTGAGGGCACGATCGCCGAGAATATCGCCCGCCTGCAGGGTAACCCGGACGGGGCAAAGGTGGTCGAGGCCGCCCAGCGCGCCGCTGCGCATGACATGATCCTGCGCCTGCCCGAAGGGTATGACACCCGCGTATCCGCCTTGGGCGGGCGGCTGTCGGGCGGGCAGATCCAACGGATCGGCCTTGCGCGCGCCATGTATGGCGACCCGGTGATCCTGGTGCTGGACGAGCCGAACTCGAACCTCGACAACGAGGGGTCGGTGGCGCTGAACATCGCCATCAAGACCATGAAGGAACAGGGAAAATCGGTGATCATCATGGCCCACCGCCCCGCCGCCATCCAGGAGTGTGACCTGCTGATGGTGATCGAGGACGGCATGCGCCGTGCCTTTGGCCCCCGCGATCAGGTGCTGCGCGAAATGGTCAAGAACGCCAACGAGATCCAGTCCAGTGCTGCCCCCGGAGGTGTGGTATGAGCGAGTCCCCGAAACGCCCCGACGCCGCCGCCGTGACAATCCTGCAACCGGAGTCGCGGCCCGACACCGTGGCCAAGGCCACCGCCCCAGCCCCCACCCCGGCCGAGGCGCCCAAGGTGCCGTTCAAAACCTCCGGCCCCACGGTCGATGGCGCCGCCGAGGCCTGGTCGCCGCGTCGCCACCTGATCGTGGGCTTTGTCTCATTGGCCGTGCTGCTGGGCGGCTTTGGCATCTGGTCGGTCGCGACCAACATTGCCGGCGCGGTGATCGCGCCGGGCCAGATCGAGGTCGAAAGCTCGCGCCAGGTCGTGCAGCATCCCGATGGCGGGGTGGTGGCGTCCATCGCCGTCAAGGAGGGCGATAAGGTCGCGGCGGGCGACCTGTTGCTGACGCTGGACGGATCGCTGGTGAAATCGGAACTTGCGATCGTCGAGGGGCAGCTGTTCGAGATCATGGCGCGCCGCGCCCGGCTGACCGCCGAACGTGACGACGCGACAGAGTTCACCTTCCCGGCCGAACTTCAGGACATGGCCAAGACCCGTCCAGAGGTGGCCGAGCTGATGGAGGGTCAGGTGCTGCTGTTCGAGGCTCGTGCCGAGACCCTCTCGCGGCAGATGGCCCAACTGACCGAACGCCGCGCCCAGATCGAGTCGCAGATCAAGGGCATCACCGCCCAATCCGCAGCCCTGACCACCCAGCAAAATCTGATCAGTCAGGAACTGGGCGATCAGCAGGCGCTGCTGGACAAGGGGCTGGCGCAATCCAGCCGGGTTCTGGCGCTGCAACGCGAAGAGGCCCGGCTGGCCGGGCAAGTGGGCGAGCTGGAGGCCAGTGCGGCACAGGCCCGCGAGAGCATTTCGGAAATCGAGATCGAGATGCTGCGCATGGCCTCCACCCGCCGCGAAGAGGCCTCGACCCAGCTGCGCGACATCGGCAGCCAGGAGCTTGAGCTGGCCGAGCGTCGCCGCGCCCTGACGGAACAGGTGGCCCGGCTGGATATCCGCGCCCCGGTTTCGGGGGTGGTGCTGGGCTTGCAGACCACAACGCCGCGCTCGGTGCTGCGCCCCGCCGATCCGGTGCTGTATCTGATCCCTCAGGACCGCCCGCTGGTGATCGCGGCGCAGGTTTCGCCGATCCATGTCGATCAGGTCTATGCGGGGCAGGAAGCCAAGCTGATCTTCTCGGCCTTTTCCTCGCGCACCACGCCGGAACTGACCGGCCATGTCACGAAAGTTTCGGCCGACGCCCTGTCGGATCAGCGCAGCGGCGCGACCTTCTACCGCGCCGAAATCACGCTGGACCAAGGCGAGATCGAAAAGCTCGAAGGTCTGACGCTGCTGCCGGGCATGCCTGTCGAAGCCTTCATCAAGACCGACGACAGAACCCCGCTTGCCTACCTCATCAAGCCGTTCACCGACTACTTCAACCGAGCGTTCAGAGAGTCATAAGCCGGACCATGGCCGAGATCGACCGAGATACCCGTCTGGCCCATGCGCTGGACACCGGTGCGCTGGCGCTGCCTGAAACTGGCAGCCTCGTGCTGTTTCGCGCCCGCCCCGAGGACGGGCTGGCCAGCCTGCCGCGCGCGCGGCTGACCGTGGTGCAGGGCAACAAGGTCGTCCATGACCAGCTTGCCGCCCGCGGTTTCACCGTCGCCACCGAGGCGGGCCAGGGGCATGCGGGGGCGATCGTGTTCCTGCCCCGCGCCAAGGCCGAGGCCCGCGCCCTGATCGCGGCCGCCTGCGCGGCCGTGGTCCCCAGCGGGCTTGTCGTGGTGGACGGGTTCAAGACCGACGGCGTCGATTCGCTGCTGAAAGACCTGCGGACCCGCGTGGCGCTGTCGAAACCGGTGGCAAAGGCGCATGGCAAGCTGGCGCATTTTGCCGCCACCGACCGACTTTCAGATTGGGCCGCCCAGCCCATCCGGATCGAGGGGGATTTCGTTACCCGACCGGGCGTCTTCTCGGCCGATGGCCCCGACCCTGCCTCGGTCCTGCTGGCGGGGGTGCTGCCGGATTATCTGCCCGGCTACACCGTCGATCTGGGGGCAGGCTGGGGGTATCTGGGCCGCGCCGTGCTGGCACGCAAGGGCGTAAAGCGTCTCGATCTGGTCGAGGCCGAGGCTGATGCACTGGCCTGCGCGCGCGAAAACTGCGCCGATCCGCGGGTGCGGTTTGTCTGGGCTGATGCCACCCAGTTCCGCGCCGACGGTCACGCCGATCATGTGGTGATGAACCCGCCGTTCCACACCACACGCAAGGCCGATCCGGCGCTGGGGGCGGAATTCATCGTTGCGGCGGCGCGCATCCTGTCGCCCGAGGGCGATCTGTGGATGGTCGCCAACCGCCACCTGCCCTATGATGCGGTGCTGCGCCAGCACTTCCGGGAGGTGGAAGACCTTGGCGGCAACGGCACTTTCCGCCTGACCCATGCGCGCCGCCCCGTGAAGCGCCGCCTCTGAGGATATCCCATGTCGCTGATCATCACCGGCAAGACTTGCATTGTCACCGGGGCCGCCAATGGCGTCGGTCTGGCCATCGCCCGGCATTTTCAGGACCGGGGCGCCAATGTCGTCTTTGCCGATATCGACGAGGCCCGGCTTGACGCCGAGCTGGGCGCCGCCGCCCGGGCCGAGGGTCCGGTGCGGATGTTTGCGGGTGATCTGCGCAAGAAACTGACGATCACCAACCTTTTGTCCGCCACGATAGATGCCTTTGGCCGCGTGGATGTGTTGGTCAACGCCAGCCGGCAGATGCTGACCTCCAACCCGCTTTCCCCCGATGAGGACGCAGTGGAGGAGATGCTTCAGCAAAACCTGATGACTGCCCTGCGCCTGACCCAGATGACAGCCAAGCGGATGATCGCGCAGGCCGAGGCCGCCGGCGAGGCCCCTTCAGGTTCGATCATCAACCTATCGTCAACCGCCGCTCGGCAGGTGCAGCCGGAATTGCTTGGGTTTTCGATCGCGGCTGCTGCGGTCGAACAGATGACCCGCGCCATGGCGGTCGCGCTGGCCCCCAAGGGCATCCGCGTCAATGCGATCGCCTTCGGCTCGGTCATGTCGGCCTGCCTGCAATACAAGCTGAAAGATCACCCCGAGTGGCGACAGGTGATCGTCGACGGCACGCCCCTGCACCGCATTGCGCCCCCGGCGGAACTGGTGGATGCGGTGCAGTTTCTGGCCTCGGACGGCGCCGGGTTCGTCACCGGGCAGGTGTTGACGGTGGATGGCGGCCGCGGGCTGCTGGATCCGGTGCGCGTCCCGGCGTTCTGATCACTGGGGATAGGCGCGGCGGCAGGCGGCAATCGCCGGCTCTGCCGCCTTTTGCAGCGACAGCCGCTTGGCCTTCAGCTGTTTCAGCGCCGCCGCCTCGGCGTTCAGGTCGATCGCCTTGGGACGGCGCACCGTTTCGGGCACATCTTCAAGGCACATGCGCCGCGGAAGCACCTTGCCATTCTTGTCGACGATCACGGGACCGCAGGGCTCCCAGTCTGTCCGCCAGACCGTCGTCTCGACCATTGCATAACCGCGCGCCAGATTGCGCTCGCTTTCCGCAATCAGTTGCTCGACCACGCGCAGGTCGCGGGTTTCGCGGGCGATGCACTGCTCTTGCGGGGTGCCGCAAGCGGCCAGCAGCGGCAGAATGGCGATCAGCGGGTGGATCGGTTTCATGGGGGACATCCTTTGCTTGCCCGCAAATGCTAGCGCGCGCAGGGGCCTCAGACAAACCGTTTCTGGAAAGCGCGCGGCAATGCGGTTAGAAGCCGCCGTGCGAACCGGAGGGGCGAGGATGATGGACAGCGAAAAGACCGAGGCAGCCGCGTGGTTTTCCAGCCTGCGCGACCAGATCGTTGCAGCCTTCGAAGGGCTGGAGGATCAGGCGGGCGGCGCTTGTCCGGCAGGCCGCTTCGAGGTCACGCCCACCTCCCGCCCGGATGGCGGCGGCGGATTGATGAGCGTGATGCGCGGCGGCCGGGTGTTCGAAAAGGTGGGCGTCAACATCTCGACCGTCTGGGGCAGCCTTGGCGCGCGGGCGCAGGCCGCGATGGCGGCGCGCGGCGTGCCCGGCATGGCCGAGGACCCGCGTTTCTGGGCCAGCGGCATCAGCCTTGTCGCCCATATGCAAAACCCCCACGCGCCGGCGGTTCACATGAACACGCGGATGTTCTGGACCCCGGGCGCCTGGTGGTTCGGCGGTGGCGCCGACCTCAATCCCTGCATCGAATACCCCGAGGATACCGCCCATTTCCACGCCACGCTGCGCCTTGCCTGCGAGGCCCATGGCGCAGACCGCTATCCGCGCTTCAAGGCCTGGGCAGATGAGTATTTCTTCATCCCCCACCGGGGGCGGGCACGGGGCGTGGGCGGGATCTTCTACGACGATCTGAACACCGGCGATTGGGCGGCAGATTTCGCCTTCACGCAGGATGTGGGCCGCGCCTTCCTGCCGGCCTTCCTGCCGCTGGCCGAAAGGCATCATGCCCAACCTTTCACCGATGCAGATCGCGAGACGCAACTGATCCACCGCGGGCTTTATGCCGAATACAATCTTGTCTACGACCGTGGCACGAAGTTCGGGCTGGAGACCGGACATAACCCGGATGCCGTGTTGATGAGCCTGCCGCCGCTGGCCAAGTGGATTTGATCCCAGCTGGGTTCGGTAGCCGCTGCGTTCGAGTCGTCCGGCGCCGACGATGCCTTCCACCTCGGTCTTCGTGAAAAGTCGCAGCACGGCTTCGGCGATGCCGTGCAAGCAGTCTTCGTGATACTCCCTTGGCAGAAACCCGGACAGGTCCATGGTGGTATTGGTCATCGGCGACTTCGCACGGTCCTTGGTTGAAGCCTTCAAACTCCATCTCCACCATTCACTTCGATGGCCAACCGGACTCACACCGGCAGAGGCGATGAAACTACGCCACGTCCTCGCAGACTGACCTCCCCACGGCACCGGCCGGCCCTTCCAGTCCCGGAAGGTGCCGCTGTCGGCCGGGGTCAGGCGGTTCATCACCTCCAACAGCGCCGGGGCCGAAGCCCGCGCCGAAATGGTCGGATGATTGGCTGCAAAGTCGGCGCTCAGGCCCGTCGCCACAGGGCCCGGATGCAGGCGCAGCACAGCCCACCGCGAGATCCAGACCATCCACATCCCTCCCGGCGCCAAGGCCGGGCCGCCAACGGAAGCGCAACCTCATCACGTGATGCAGCCCTGCTGCACCACTGGATACAACACCAACCGCCCCGCAAGCCTAGCGTGTTGAAACGACAGGTTTCTTGTCAGGTGGACAAATCTGGCACAGGTCTTGCATCCCCGATCAACAGAAAAACAAGACAAACAGGGAGACTGCCATGACCGAAAGACCCCTCGCCCCCGGAGGGCTCAGGGATTTGATGCCCAACAACTGGGGCACCTTGCTGGCCGCCTTTGCCGCTGCCTATGGCACCGGATTGCTGGCGCTGATCGCGCTGCCCTTCATGGTGGGTGCCAACATGGCCAGCCTCGGCCTTGACGAGGCCCAGGCCGGTTTGCTCAGCACATTGGAATTTGCCGGCGTCTTCGTGACTTCGGTGCTGCTTGCGCCGCGGGTCGCGGTCATCAACCGCCGCACGGTTGCGATGGCAGGCGCGGCCATCGTCGTCCTGGCCAACCTCGCCAGCGCCATCTGGGGCAGCTATGAGTCGCTGATGGTGCTGCGGACCTGCGCTGGTCTGGGCGCGGGTCTGGCGCTGGCCACCGGCAATGCAACCGTCGCCAATGCAGAGCAGCCCGAAAAGTTTGCCGGCCACATGACCGTGCTGTTCGTCTTCGTGATGGCGGTCATTTCCCGGATCTTCGGCCCGATCAGCGAGGCCTACGGGCAAACCGGGGTCTATCTGGCATTGGCCGGCACCGTTGCCGTCCTGTCGCCTTTGCTGGTGTTTCTGCCGAAAGCCGCACCGACCCAGGAGTTCGTGAAGGCGCACCAGACCGATCGTGGCCACTTCTCGATCCTCGACATGGGCGGCATCGCCATCCTGATCGCCTTCTTCTGCTTCTCGTTGCGCGACACCATTTCGTGGGCGTTCATCGCCACGACCGGCATGGAAGCGGGACTGAGCGAAGCCGAGGTTGGCGCGCTTCTGGCGAACTCGGCGCTGTTCGGGCTTGTCGGTCCGCTGCTGGCAACGGTGATCGGGGCGCGGTTTGGCCTGCGTCTGCCACTGGTCGTCGGAATCATCGCCTCGGGTCTGGTGACCTATCTGGTCAGCCAGGCGTCCAATGATGCCACGCTCTATTCGATTTCGGCGCTGTTCTGGGTTGGCAGCTATTTCTTCTGCCTGTCCTATCTGACGGCCCTTGCCGCCGAGATGGATGTGGAGGGCCGGGTGGCGGCCGCGGCAGGCAGCGCGCTGATGGTCGGCCTGTTCGTCGGGCCCAGCCTTGGGGGCGCGCTGATCGCGGATGGCAGCTATGTCATTGTCGGGCATGTGAATAACCTGCTGATCCTCGCCACGCTTGGCGGCGCGTTCATCGCCTATCGCAGCCTGCGGGGCCTGCGTCGGCGCGTGCCAAGCGCGGCCTGAAATCGGACTCATCCGCTGCAAAATTAAGTATGCGCTGCAGTTTTGCAGCGCATACTTACATCACCCACAACAAGCCCCTTGACCGCCTGTATCCGTCAGCGCCAGCATTGACGGAACGCAGTATCCCCGACGCATCGCAGGCCCCGCCATGACACCCGTTTCCGCCGCATCTTCCCCGATCCCCTCGCCAGAGGATGAGAACGTGGCGATGATCGACCGCATTTCGGATCAGGGGATCATCCTGGCTTGCGACGACCGTCAGGCCGCATGGCTGGGTTATGCGACAGAAGAGATCACGGGCGCCGACTGGTCGCGGATCTACAGCCGCAGCGCCCGCGCACATCTTTCCAACATCCTTGACCACCCCCAAAACGCGCCCAAGGCCCTTGTGCTTGAACTGCGCCGCGCCGATGGAAGGCCACAGAACGTCTGTGCGGTCGTCGAGGTTGAGGGCTCGGGTCCGACACGGACCCTGCGGACCTTCAAATGGCATCACGCCTCTTTTGCCGACCGCGACGCCCTTGCCGAGGGCAAGGCGGTGTTGATCGACATCCTCAACGCCTCGGACGATCCCAGCTGGTGCATCGAATATGCCGAGCCGGTTGACCTGTCCGCCCCGGAGCAGGAGATCGTACGCCAGATGTTCGAGAACCGCCGGCATTGGCGGTTTTGCAACGCCGCGATGGGGCGGTTTTACCGGCTGCCGGATGATCAGGATCTGAATGACCGGCCGGTGCGAGAGATCTTCGACCGCAACCCGGGAAACGAGGCCTTCGCGCTTTTCCTGCTGCGCAACAACTTTGACGTGGTGCGCGCGCTGTCCCACGACACCCGTTACGACGGCACCACGGTCGATGTCGAAAACGACGTGCGCGGGCTGATCCGCAACAACCAGCTGCACAGGATGTGGGGCACGGTGCGCGATGTCTCCAAGCACCTGCGCCGCAATGACGAGCTGCGCAAGCGGATGGGCGATCTGGAACTGGCCCTCGTGGCAGTGCCCGAGGCCCTGCTGCTGGTCGATGGCAGCGGCCTGATCCTGCTGGCCAACACCGCCGCCCGGGTTTTCTTTGGCATGAACACCGACATGATCGTCGGCCAGCCGCTGGAAAAGCTGGTCAGCGCCGCCGCGCATCCGCATCGCCTGATGACCCTGACCGAGCAAAGCGTGACCGGGGCGCTGCGGGCGCCGATCCTGGTCGACGCCCAGCACCATGACGGGCCGATCCAGGCTGAAGTGAACGCCCGCCGGTTCGAGACGCGCGGCCTGCCCTATCTGGCCGTCACCCTCCGCAAGCCGCAGGCGCGGATGCCCGATGATCCCCAGCAAGACGAGATCCTGGCAAAATGACCAGCCCCCGCCCAGAGGAAACGGCACCTTCCCACAGGTCGCGCCCGCCCACTCTGGGCGACGCAACCGACCTGATCCTGCGCAGCGTTGCCTCTTTTGCCGACGGGATCGTCGTCATCAACCGCGACCGCCGCCTTGTGTTCATCAATGCCGAGGCCGGGCAGATCCTTGGCATCAAGGGCGCCGATCTGGCCGGTCAGGATGCCGAGGCGCTGGGCTCCGTGGGGGGCTATGACTGGGATACCGTGCTGGGCGCGGTCGAACGGCAGGGCAATGGCGATTTCGTGCTGCGCGGCGGGATCCGCGGGGCGGTTTTCGTGACCCTGCGGCGGGTGATGGGCGGGGATGGCGGCATGGTGATGCAGCTGCGCGACCTCGAGGTCTTTGACCATGCCCGACGCCGCGCGACTGGCCTGCCCCATGCGGGCCGCACCCCCGGCGCCGAACGCAAGGTGCGCCCGGATTTCCTGCGCCAGCGGCAGATCTGCTCCTACCTCGACCGCATCATTGCCCTGGACGAACGCGCGTTGGTGCAGGATGCGCGGGTCATCATCACGGGCGAAAGCGGCGTCGGCAAGACCGAGATCGCCCGCCACCTGCACCGCCACGTCAGCGACGCCTCTGACCCCTTCATCGTCGTGAATTGCGCGGCCATTCCCGATACGCTGTTTGAATCCGAGCTGTTCGGCTATGAGAAAGGCGCGTTCACCGGCGCGCTCAGCTCGGGCAAGAAGGGGCTGATCGAGCAGGCCGAGGGCGGCACGCTGTTTCTCGACGAGGTCGGCGAGATCCCTCTGCATCTGCAATCCAAACTGCTGTCGTTTCTGGAGGATGGCACGGTGCAGCGCGTTGGCGGCTCAAAGCCGCGGGCCGTGCATGTGCGGGTGATTTCGGCCACCAATCGCGAATTGCTGGAGATGGTGAACGACCGGACCTTCCGGCGCGATCTCTATCACCGGCTGGCGGTGGTCAAGCTGCCGATCCGCCCGCTGCGCGACACGCCCGAACTGATCGCGCATCTGATCGAGCGGTTTGTCGCCATCGTCAATCAGCGCCGGTCAGAGCCGCTGGTCCTCAGCGCCGAACTCCACGCCCGGCTGATGACCTATGATTATCCCGGCAATATCCGCGAACTCTACAACATCATCCAGCAGATCTCGATCATGGGCGAAGATGAGCTGACGCCCGTCCTTGAAGGCGGCACCGTCACCGCGGATGCCCCGCCCCCGGTCACACCGATCGAAGGCAAGACCCTCAAGGAGATGGTCGCCCGCTACGAGCGTCAACTGATCGAGTCCGCAATTGCGATGCATGGCAGCAAGCGCAAGGCGGCCGCGGCCCTTGATGTCGATATCGGCACGATCGTCCGCAAGACCAAACCGGCCGACTGACGCCACCACCATGAAGATCAATCCGGGCCTCGATCTTCGACAAAAGCGGCTGCTGGCGCTGACCCCGGACATGCAGCGGGCCCTTGCAATCCTGCAGATGAATGCCATCGAACTGACAGCGATGCTGCAGCGCGAGGCGGATGCAAACCCCCTGCTGCGCATCAGCGCCCCGCCACTCGAGCTGCCTTTTTCGCGCAGCCCCTCGCCGGGCGGGCTGGACGCTGACGACCTGCCCTTTGCCGCCGGTTCGGCCGATGGCCCCTGCCTGATGGATCACGTTCTGGCGCAGATGGGGCTTTGCGGGGTTTCACAGGCCGAGCGTGGCCTCGCGCTTCTGCTGACGGATGCGCTGCTGCCCGCTGGTTGGCTGGCCGAGCCCCCCGAGCAGATCGCTGCCCGCCATGGTGTGCCGGTGCGGCGCCTGGAAACCGTGCTGGAAAAATTGCAGCGGATCGAACCCACCGGGCTCTTCGCCCGCAACCTGGCCGACTGTCTGCGCCTGCAACTGGCCGAGGCAGGGGCCTTGGACGCAGCCGCCGAGACGGTGCTGACCCATCTGCCAGAACTGGAACGCGGCGGCCCCAACGCGTTGACCCGCGCAACCGGATTGCCTCGCGCATCCGTTGATGCGGTTTTGCAGCGGCTGCGGCGGCTGGACCCAAAGCCGGGCCTCGCCTTCTCGATCCCGCCCGTGCAAACCATCCGCCCCGATCTGCTGGCAGAGCAGAATGCGACCGGCGCGTGGCAGGTGCGGCTGGACCGGTCGATTTTGCCCACTGTCGCGGTTGATGAAACGCTGATGCAGCGGTTGGAGCGCGGCAAGCCCTCGCCCGAACTGCGGGCGGCTTATGGCACCGCGCGCTGGCTGGTAGAGGCCGTCGCCCGCCGGCAACGGACCGTGCTGAATATTGGCGCTGCACTGGTGCAGCACCAACGTGATTTTCTGGAACGCGGCCCCGGCAATCTGCGGCCCCTGTCGCAGCGCAGCCTCGCCGAGCAGCTCAATCTCAGCGAAAGCACTGTCAGCCGTGTGGTCAATGCGGTTTTCATCCAGACGCCGACCGGCACTCTGGCCCTGAAACGATTTTTCCTGCAATCCATCGGCGGCGATGATGCGGCGGAAGGGGTGTCTGCCGCATGGCTCTGCGGGGCGATCCGCGCCCAGATTGACGCCGAGAACCCCCGAAAGCCCGTCAGCGATGCGGCAATAGCCGCGCGTCTGTCGCAGCGCGGCCTGTCCATTGCGCGGCGCACCATCGCGAAATATCGCGCGCAAATGGGCATCCCGGCCACATCAGACCGGCGCAAGTATCTGAAATAAAACATTTTCTCAAAAGGATGCGCCTGCACCCGGCCGCGGCAGCATCCCGCGTGCTTGCCCATTTTGGCAAACTGGCACGGCAATTTCATAGGCCCTGATGACACGCGCAGCCAGAACGCATGCATCAGGGAGATACCGATGGATACCGCCACACTCGACAATGCCCCTTACCTTGATCTGACCGACCCGAACTTCTCGATGCGGTCGCAGGAGGTCGCGGATGCGCGCGAACGCAGCTGGTATGCGCGCACCCCCTATGGCATCGCCGTGCTGCGCTATGCAGAGGTCTCGCAACTGATCCGCGACACGCGGCTGCGGCAGGGCTCCTACGCCTGGCCTGCGCATAATCAGGCGACCGGCAGCTGGGCCGACTGGTGGCTGCGCATCATGCTGAACCGCGAGGGCGCGGACCATCAGCGCCTGCGCAAGCTGGCCAACCCCGCCTTTTCGCCCAAGCTGGTCAAGGTGCTGCGCCCCGAATTCCAGAACCTCGCGAATGAGCTGATCGACGGTTTCGCCAAAAAGGGCGAGTGCGACTTTGTCCGCGCCTTTGCCGAGCCCTATGCGACGCGGGTGATCTGCCTGCTGCTGGGCACCAATCAGGGCGATTGGGAGTATCTGGTCGATCTGGCCGTGCAGATGGGCATGGCCTTGGGCACCAGCTACAAACAGGATCAGGACCAGATCAACGCGGCCACTGACATGATGTTCGCCTATGCGCAGGGGATCGTCGACGATCTGCGCGCCAAGGGGCTGGATGACGGCTTTGTCTCATCCCTGATCCGCGCCAATCAGGAAAGCGCCGATGCGCTGAGCGAACAGGAAATGATCGACATGATCGTGCTGTCGGTCTTTGGCGGCATCGACACCACCCGCAACCAGATCGGTCTGGCGATGGACACCTTCCTGCGCCACCCGGATCAATGGGCGCTGCTGGGCCAGAACCCCGATCTGGCGCGGGTGGCAGTGGAAGAGGTGATGCGCGTGCGCCCCACCGTCACCTGGGTCACGCGCGAGGCGCTGGAGGATTTCGAGTTTCAGGATCTGGCGATCAAGAAGGGCACCACCGTCCACATCTTCAGCCAGTCTGCCTGCTCGGACCCGCGCGCCTTCGACACTCCCGGCTTCGACATCACCGTCACCGACCGCAAGAACCATTTCGGCTTCGGGCTGGGGCCGCATCACTGCATCGGCCACTTCATCGCCCGTGGCGACATGACCGAGGCGCTGTCGCTGCTGGCGCAACGCATCCGCAACCCGCGCTACAGCGCCGAGCCGACCTTCCTGCGCGACAGCGGCAATACCGGCCCGCTGACGATGCCGATGGCCTTCGATCCCGAAGTCTGAACGCCAAGCCACGCGCGGGGCTGCGGCTCCGCGCGCCCCCTTCCCCAACAGGACCGAAATTCCATGGCCAAAAGCCTCAGCCAACTGCTGCATGACCACGGTTACGACATCATCCATGTCGGCCAGTTCGACAATATGGGCCTGTTTCGCGAACGCAGGCTGCGCCGCGACCAGTTTCTGCAATGGGCCGCAGAGCCGCGCTTTGCCAATGTCGTCGGCCATTGGGATGCGGGCGAAGCCCTGTTCGGCGGCGGCCCCTATCGCACCGAAGAGCTGGAGATCGACACCGCGTCTTTGCGCCCCTTCGGGTTCGAGGCGCGCTCGGCCGCGATCATCGCCGATCTGGCGGGCCAATATGCGCCGATCATGCCGCGCAACGTGCTGAAAGCGCAGATCGCCCGTGCGGCCGAGATGGGCTTTGACGTGCGCGCCGCCTTCGAGTTCGAGGTGATCTTTCTCAATGAAACTGCGTCCAGCCTGCGCGCCAGGGGCTTTGCGCCGCCGGCCCAGTTTGCCGCCGACAACAAGTGCTGGTCCGGCACGACCGCCGCGACCGAGGCAGCCTTTGTCACCGCATGGGAACAGGCGCTGCTGGCCCATGGCATCGACCTGTTCGGCGTCGGCGGCGAGCTGGGGCCGGGCTGTTTCGAGGCCACGCTGGGCGCAACCAACGGCCTCAAGGCCGCGGATGACGCCAGTTTCTTCCGGCTGGCCAGCCGCGCCTTTGCCCGCCAGCGCAACATGACCGCGACGTTCATGCCCTCGCTGGGGCCGGATTATCCGGGGCTGGGCGGTCACGTCACGCTGTCGCTGATCGACAAGGCGACGGGGCGCAACCTGTTTGCCGATCCCGCAGGCGAAACCAACGCGCTGGCCCGCAATTTCATCGGCGGCATGACCCAGATCGTGCCCGAAGCGTTTGCGCTTTGCGCCCACACCGTCAACGCCTATCGCCGCTTCGCGCCGGGGACCTGGGCGCCGAAATCGGTCAGCTGGTCGGATTGGTGCTTTACCACGGCGGTCCGCTCCTGCCCCTCGGCCGGCGACACCGCGCGGTTGGAGTTCCGCCTGCCCGGCACGGATTGCAACACCCATCTGACGCTGGCGCTGATGCTGGGCGCGGGCCTCGACGGCATCGCACGCGGGCTGCAGGCCCCCGATCCCAGCCCCAATTCCGGCCCGGATGACATCGTGGGCGCGCGTCTGCCTGGCACCCTGCCCGAGGCCGCCGCCCGCCTGGCCGCCAGCGATCATGCCCGCCGCCTGTTCGGCGGGGCCTTCATCGACAATTTCACGGCCTTTTGCGCCGCCGAAACCGCCAGCCTCGCCCGCGAGGTCAGCGATGCCGAAAGACGCCGTTACCTCGAAGGGTGACGCGCCAAACAAGACCAGCCATTCACAGGGAGAAACAAGATGGCAAAAGATCACTTTTCCACACTGGCAGAATGCGATCTGTTCCGCGAAATCGCGGACCCGCAGCGTCAGGAGCGGATTGCCCGGGTGCGCGAGAAGATCAACGCCACCGGCGTGAAATACATCTACTACCAATTCGTGACGATCACCGGTCGCGTTCTGGGCAAGGCGCTGCCCGCCCGCCATTGGGAACGGACCGCCAAGAAAGGCATCCAGACCTGGATCGGCGGCGTGACCGACGTGGCCAGCGACATCCACGGCCAGCTTTACGGCTTTTCGGCCAATGACGGCGAGTTGCTGGCCCTGCCCGACCCGGAAACCTTCGTGCAACTGCCGTGGGACAAGAATGTCGGCCGGGTGTTCTGCACGCTGTTCCGCAGCCTTGAGGAAGACGTCAATCCGGGCATGTATTTCGAATGCGACGTGCGCGGCAACCTCAAGCGTTTCGAGCGCGAATTCCGCGCCGCCCATGACGGTCTGCACCTGCGTCTGGGGCTGGAGCCCGAGATGCTGTGGCTGCGCCCCACCAATGACGGCAGCGCCTTCCCCTATGAAGGGATCACCGGTCCGCATGCCTATCACATCGGCCAGTTCGAGTCGGTGCGCGGTCTGTGGACCCAGGTCTATGAATATGCCGAGGCGATGGGCCTCGATATGGTTCAGGGCGATGTCGAGGATGCGCCGGGCCTGCTGGAGCTGAATTTCAGCTTCGACAACGCGCTGCGCACCTGCGACCGCCTGACCACTTATCGCCAGATCGCCGACGAGGTGGCGCGGCAGCACGGGCTGAAGGCCTGCTTCATGGCCAAGCCGATGGTCGGCTATCCGGCGCTGGGATGCCACCACAACTGCTCGCTGTGGCGCGGCGACGGCGACGAGATCGTCCGCTCGGTCGAGGGCGATCTGCCGGGCATGGAAGAGGTGTTCACCTATAACCGCGGCGGCACCAACGAGTTCGAGGGCAAGGACGGCAGCTGGATGCCGTCGCAACTGGGTCTGCATGCCCTTGGCGGTGCGCTGAAGCATATCGGTGCGCTGACCGCCATCGGGGCCTCGACCGTCAACTCCTATCGCCGCTTTGCCGATGTCGGCCTCTGGGCGCCGATCGGGGCCAACTGGGGTCCGCAGAACCGCTCTTGCACCATCCGCATCTCCTCGCCCGACCGGTTCGAGTTCCGCGCGGTGGATGCGATGGTGAACCCCTACCTGTTCTGCGGCGCGCTGCTGAAGGCGATCGACGAAGGCATCCGCGAAGGCATCGACCCCGGCCCGGCGGAAACCCGCAACGTGGTCGAGGTGATGAAGGCCGGTGAGCATGTCGACCTGATCCCGATGAACCTCAAAGAGGCGCTGGACGCGTTGGCGGCCGACCCGATCGTGCTGGAGGCCATGCCTGGCCGCCTCTACGAGCTGTATGACCTGATGAAGCGCGACGATTGGCAGCGTTTCCTGAAGGAAGTCACCAATTGGGACATCGGGCGTTACATGAACTGCCTGCCCTGACACCCGCCTTTCCGGCATCGGGGGCGCGCATCGGCGCGCCCCCTTTTTCATCCTCAGGAGCCCACATGACTTCGCGCCCCATCCCTGCCAGCAAGACCGAATGGCACGCCCTTGCCGCCAGCCACGCCTATGAAACCCGGATGTTCATCGACGGCGCGCTTTGCGATGCCGCTGCCGGTGGCCGCTATGACAGCGTCAACCCTGCCACCGGGCAGGTGATTGCCGCGATGGCCGCGGGCACGGCGGAAGATGTCGATCGCGCGGTAAAAGCCGCCCGCCGCGCCTTCCGCGAGGGCGTCTGGTCGCGCCTGCCGCCGCGCGCGCGCATGGATGTGCTGCTGCGCTTTACCGATCTGATCGGCGCCCACGCGGCTGAATTTGCGCTGCTGGACAGTGTCGAGATGGGCAAGACCGTATCGGGGATGCTGGGCTTTGACGTGCCTTCGGCGGTCGCCAACATCCGCTTCGCCGCCGAGGCGATCGACAAGATCGAAGGGGCCGTGACCAATACCGACCCAGGCGCCCTGCACTATGTGCTGCGCCAGCCGCTGGGGGTCGTCGGGCTGATCGTGCCGTGGAACTATCCGATGCTGATGGCCTGCTGGAAACTGGGTCCGGCGTTGGCGATGGGCAACTCGGTGGTGCTGAAGCCCGCCCAACAGACCGGCATGTCGGCCGTGCTGCTGGCGCGGCTGTTTGCCGAGGCCGGCGGGCCGGCGGGGGTGTTCAGCGTCGTCAATGGCTCGGGTTCGGATGCCGGGCAGGCGCTGGCCCGGCACATGGACGTGGACAAGATCGGCTTTACCGGATCGGTGCCGGTCGGCGGGCTGATGATGCGCTATGCCGGCGAGTCCAACCTCAAGCATGTCACCACCGAGTGTGGCGGCAAGTCGCCCCAGATCATCCTGGCCGATTGCGATCTGGATCGCGCCGTGGAAAACGCCGTGCATGGCATCTATTCCAATCAGGGCGAGGTTTGCGCCGCCGGATCGCGGATCATGGTCGAACGGTCGATCCATGATGAATTTCTGCAGCGTTTCATCGACAGAACCGCAGCACTTTATCAGCCCGGCGATCCACTGGACCCGGCCACCAGCATGGGGCCAATGGTGGATGACCGCCAGCACCGGACGGTCTGCAGCTATATCGCCAAGGGCCGGGAAGAGGGCGCGCATCTGGCCATGGGCGGGGGCGCACCCGAGGGGCTGGAGGATGGCCTCTACATCTCGCCCACCCTGTTCACCGAGGCGCGCAACGACATGACGATTGCCGCGCACGAGATCTTTGGGCCGGTGGGCGTCGTGCTGCCCATCCGCGACATGGAACATGGGTTGGAACTGGCCAACAGCTCGATCTTCGGTCTGGGCGCCTCGGTCTGGACCCGCGACCTGGGCCGCGCCCACCGTTTTGCCCGCGATGTCGAAAGCGGCATGGTCTGGGTGAACACCTATTTCGACCGCGATGCCACGGCGCCTTGGGGCGGCGTCAAGCAATCTGGCAACGGCCGCGACAAGTGCCTAGAAGCCCTGCACCAGTATTCCCAGACCAAATCGGTCTGGATCCATCTCGGCGGCTGAACCGCAAAAGGAAGACGCGATGAAAATCTGCATCATTGAAAACGGCCTTACCCCCGAGCAATTGCGTGACCAGCACGGGACATATCCGCAGATGGCGCGCAACTGGCTTGGCCCGGCCCTGCCAGAAGCCACATTTACCACTATCAGCGTCGTCTCGGGCGAGGCCCTGCCAGAAGATCCGGCGGACTATGATGGCTATCTGCTGACCGGCTCAAAGCATGGCGTCTATGAAAACCTGCCCTGGATGCTGGATGTGCAGCGTTTCCTCAACCGTCTGGCCGAGGCGCGCATCCCGATGTTCGGCATCTGCTTTGGCCATCAGATCATGGCGGCAGCCTTTGGCGGCGCGGTGCGCAAATCCGACAAGGGCGTGGCCACCGGACCGCAGCCCTATCATTTCGGCGATCTTGGCCTCGCCCCTCAGGACGTCCTGGTCTTCCATCAGGATCAGGTCGAGGTTCTGCCACCCTCGGCCCGCTCGTCCGGGGGCAATGATTTCTGCCCCTTTGGCGTCATTGCCTATGACTTCCCTGCCTTGAGTGTCCAGTTTCACCCTGAATTCACAAAGGAATTCATGCAGGATCTGACGGATGATCTGGCGGGTGAGTGGATCAGCCACGACCACGCCGCCGAAGCCAAGGGCAAACTCGCGCAGTCTGAGGTCGACAATGCCCCGCTTGCCCGCAAGGTCGCCGCCCTGATGCGCGGCGCAGGTATCGAGGCGAAGGCCGGCTGATCCGCGCGCCCCTTGAAACCGAAAAGGCCGCGCCCTTGACCGGGGCGCGGCCTTTGCCATCCTGAAGGAGTGCGATCAGTAAACGTCGCGCAGATAGCGCCTTTCGCGCCGCAACCGCGCCAGATATTCCTGCGCCCCCGCAGCATCCAGACCGCCATGCTCGGCAATGACCTCAAGCAGCGCCGCCTCGACATCGGGGGCCATGCGCTGCGCGTCACCGCAGACGTAAAAATGCCCCCCTGCCTCCAGTGCGGCAAAAAGATCGGCCCCGGCGGCGCGCATCCGGTCCTGCACATAGACCTTTTCCGCGCCATCGCGCGAGAAGGCCAGATCCAGCCGGGTCAAAACCCCCTGCTGCTGCCACGCCTCCAGCTCGGCGCGATAGATGAAGTCATGCGCGCGGCGCCGATCACCGAAGAACAGCCAGTTGCTGCCCGTTGCGCCGACCGCCGCACGCTCCTGCAAAAAGCCGATGAACGGGGCGATGCCGGCGCCGGGACCAACCATGATCATCGGCACCGCCGGGTCCGACGGCACCCGGAACGCCGAATTGGGCGTAACAAACACGTTCACCGCGCCACCGACCGGCAGCCGGTCTGCCAGATAGGTCGAGCAGACCCCGCCATGGGCCCGCCCATTTCTGTCAAAGCGCACCACCGACACCGTCAGATCCACTGCATGCGGCAAGACCCGCGCACTGGAGGCAATCGAATAGGACCGATGCTGCAGCGGACGCAGCACCGATACAAGCTCCTCAGGCGACAGCGTGACTTCGGGCACCTCCGTCAGAAGGTCCAGCGCATCGCGCCCCCACAGCCAGGCCTCAAGCCCGGCGCGGTCGCCTTGTGCCATCAGCCGCCCAAGTTCCCCCCCCGCTGCGCGTTTGGCCATCAACTCCAGCAATTCCCGCGAGGGGGTCACGATCTCCAGACCATCCCGCAGCATGTCGGCAAAGGGGCGATCATGGCCCGGAAGGACCGTCTCGGGCGCGACGCCGCTGCGGTCAAGCCAAGCCTCGACCAGTGCCGGATCGTTTTCCGGCAGGATGTTCAGCGCATCCCCGACCTCATAAGCCGGCCCGTCCTCGCCCAGCTCGATGCGGAAATGCCGGATTTCCTTGTCCGAGGCGGGATCGGACAACAGACGGTTTTCCACCAGCCGCGCCGCGCAGGGATGGGCGCGGGTCCATTTCGGGCGCTCACCTTTTTCCCGCAGCACCACGGGCGCGGCCACGGCCGCCACCGCACCCTCGGCGCGGCGTGTTTGCAGCACCGACAGCACGCCCTCCGTCCAGGTTTCGGCAGCCTGCTCATAGACAATGTCGCAGCTGCCGCGAGGGTGGATACGCAAGGCCCCACAGGCCGCCAACGCCTCGTCCAGCAGACGACCGGCCGCGCAGAAATCATCATAACCGCTGTCGCCAAACCCAAGCACAGCAAAGCTGAGACCCGTCAGATCCGGCGCATCCGGCGCGGTCAGCGCCTCGTAGAAATCGACCGCCGCATCCGGAAACCAGCCATCGCCATAGCTTGAGCAGACAACCAGCACCGTGCCCAGACCGGAAAGCTCGGCCATGGTCACCTCATCCAGACCGCGCGGGGCAGAGACCGCAAAGCCCTTGGCCGCCAGCGCGTCCTCGATATCCGATGCGACCATTTCGGTCGTGCCGGTCTGGGTGCCGAACAATACATGAATCGAAGCCGCGCCCTGCTGGCTCTGCGCGACGGGAACTACCTGCTGCATGGGACATCTCATCTTGACGGAAACCTTTCCCTCCCCATGCAAGACCTGTGCCAGATTGCGCAGGGGGGTAAAACAACCGGCACATCCATCCTTCCGGAACGCTGCACTCGGAACAGGTGCGTGCCGTCCACGCGCCTCCACCAAGGCCACGCCCCGGAAAACGACGTGGTGAAAGAGCGCCAAACCGCGTATGCACCCGACAGAATGGAGGACGGCAAGATGGCGGATATCGTGGTGAAGGCGGGCTATGCCACTGTGACGGCAGAGGATGGCCGGCGTTTCGTTGGCTTCGTCGACCCGAAGCGCGACGATTACGTGCTGTTCAGCCAAGCCCTCGACGGCGGCCCGATCTGGTTCGAGGTGAATGACGAAGGCTTTGGCGCCGAGGATGCGTTGGACGCGCTGACCCTTGGCCCGCTGGGTCTGGAAGCGACGATCCGCCCCGCGCTGTCGGGCCGCTTCGGCTATGCAGGCACGGTGGCCGTGCGGCTGAAAACCTGCGAGGGGGCCGAAGCCGCCCTGACCGCGCTGCGCGAGATGGGGCTGACGGTCTGAGTGGGGGCGTCACGCCCCCCGCACCGCCGCGATCATCCGCGCCACATTCTCGGGGTCAGCGTCCGGCGTAATGCCATGGCCGAGGTTGAAGATATGCGGACCGTTGCGGAAGGCCTCGACCACGCGCCGGGTTTCGCGCACCAGCGCCTCACCCCCGGTCACCAGATGGTGCGGCGCCAGATTACCCTGCACGCAGCCATCGACCTGCACATTTGCCGCCGCCCATTCGGGCGTGACGGAATTGTCGATTGCCACGCAATCGGCCCCGGTCGCCTTGGCAAACCCGATATAGCCCTGCCCCGCCTCGCGCGGAAAGGCGATGATCGGCAGACCGGGGTGGCGCGCCTTGAGTTCCGCAATGATGCGGGCGGCGGGCTTCAGCGCGAAATCGGTAAAATCCGCCCCCTTCAGGCTGCCGGCCCAACTGTCGAACAGCTTGACCACCTCGGCCCCGGCCTTCACCTGCTCGGAGAGGTAGTCGATGGTCGCCTCGGTAATCACCTCGATCAGCGCAACAAAGGTCGCCCGGTCGCTATCCTTCAGCCGATGCGCCGCGCCCTGATCCTTTGACCCGCGCCCGGCAATCATGTAGGTGGCGACCGTCCAGGGCGCCCCGGCAAACCCGATCAGCGTGGTCTCGCGCGGCAGCTCTCGTGACAGGATACGCACGGTTTCATAGACCGGTGCCAGCATGTCATGGATCGCCTCTTTCGGCTTCAACGCCTGCACCTGCGCCATCGTCGTGGTCGTCTCCATCCGCGGACCTTCGCCGGTTTCAAACCACAGCTTCGGTCCCAGCGCCTGCGGCAACAGCAGGATGTCGGCAAAGAGGATCGCCGCATCAAAGCCATAGCGCCGGATCGGCTGCAAGGTCACCTCGGCCGCCAATTCCGGGTTATAGCACAGCGAAAGAAAATCTCCGGCCTCTGCCCGCGTTGCCCGGTATTCCGGCAGATAGCGCCCTGCCTGCCGCATCATCCAGATCGGCGGCGTTGGCAGAATCTCGCCCTTCAGCGCACGGAGGATCAGCTTTTCAGTCATGGCGGGCTCCTGTCCAGTCGCCAACCGGTCTGCCTGTCCGGCCCCGGAAGGTCAAGCGTGTCAGGGTGTCGCCATGTGCTTGCCCATCATTCAGGCGCAAATATCCTGGGGGGTGAATTGGCCGCAGGCCAAGAGGGGGGCAAAGCCCCCCGCGCGCGCCTGCCACAGTTGAAACGCCATCGCCTTGCCGCTATGCCTTCGGTCATGACCAAGCCTCTCCCCACCCCCGCCCAGCCCCTGAAGATCGGCACCCGCGGCTCGCCGCTGGCTCTGGCGCAGGCCCATGAGACCCGCCGCCGGCTGATGGCGGCCTTCGGCCTGCCCGAGGCCGCCTTCGAGATCGTGGTGATCAAGACCACCGGCGACCGGGTGCTGGACCGCCCGCTGAAAGAGATCGGCGGCAAGGGGCTGTTTACCAAGGAGATCGAAGAGGCGCTGCTGTCGGGGGGGATCGACATCGCCGTCCATTCGATGAAGGACATGCCGGTCGCCCAGCCCGCGGGGCTGATCCTCGACACCTACCTGCCGCGCGAAGATGTGCGCGATGCCTTTGTCTCGCCCTCTGTCGCCCGGCTGGCCGATCTGCCGCAGGGCGCGACCGTCGGCTCCTCCAGCCTGCGCCGCCGCGCGCAACTGGCCCATCGCCGGCCCGACCTGAAACTGGTCGAGTTTCGGGGCAATGTGCAGACCCGGATGAAAAAACTCGAGGATGGCGTGGCGGTTGCCACCTTCCTCGCCATGGCCGGACTGAACCGGCTGGGCATGGCCGATGTGGCACGCTCGGCCATCGCGGTGGATGAGATGCTGCCCGCGGTAGCCCAAGGCGCCATCGGCATCGAGCGTCGGCTGGACGACACGCGGGCCGAGGCCATGCTGGCCGCGATCCACCACACCGAAACCGGGCACCGCCTCGCCGCCGAGCGCGCCTATCTCGCGACCCTCGACGGCTCTTGCGAGACGCCGATTGCCGGGCTGGCACTGCTGGAAGGGGGCGAGATCTGGCTACGGGGCGAAATCCTGCGTCCCGACGGATCCGAAGTCATCGCTGGCGAAGCCCGCGGCATGATTGCCGATGGCGCAGCACTGGGGGCCGATCTGGCCCGCCGCCTGCTGGCCCAGGCCCCGAAGGGCTTCTTCGACTGGCGCTGAGTCAGTCCTGATCCGACTTGACGCCGACCGGCCCCGTCGCGGGCCGGTCGTCGTATTTCGTGGTCAGGATGCGGTTGGCATTGCCCTGCGGATCATCGAATTGCCGGGTCCGCATCGCCCAGAAAAACGCCGCCAGACCCACACCGCCCATGAACAGCGAAATCGGGATCAGATAAGCCAGAATACCCATGTAACCCTCATTTCAGCCGCAGCGCGTTCAGCGACACGGTGATGGAACTGATCGACATTGCCGCCGCCGCCGCCAAGGGCGTGGCCAGCCCCACCAGAGCCAACGGCACGGCGATCACGTTATACAAGGCCGAAGCAGCAAAGTTTTCCTTGATCCGGGCGCGCGCCTGCCGGGCGATCCGGGCGGCATCGGCAATCGGCGCGATGTCCTGCCCCAGCAGCACCATGTCCGAGGCCACGCGCGCCGCATCCAGCGCCGAAGCCGGCGAGATCGAGACATGCGCCGCGGCCAGCGCCGCGGTATCGTTCAGCCCGTCGCCCACCATCAGCACCCTTGCCCCGTCGGCGGTCAGTTGCGACACCAGCGCCGATTTCTCGGCCGGCAGGGCACCCGCCTGCCATTCGTCGATCCCCAGCCGCGCGGCGGTCGCCGCCACCGCAGCCGCGCTGTCCCCCGAAACCAGCATCACCCGCTTGCCCTGATCCTTCAGCGCCTTGACCAGCGCCTCGGCCCCGGGGCGGGGGGAGTCGATAAAGGTAAAGGGCCGCGGGCGGCCCTCGGACAGGCAGAGATAGGTCGCCGTCACGTCCAGCTCATCCGCACCACACCACGACGCGCGCCCCAGCCGCACGCGCTGGCCACGCCAGACGCCCTCGATTCCGTAACCCGGCACCTCGCGCAGATCGTCCACCCGGGCGGGATGCAGTCCGGCTGCGCGGGCGCCCTCGACCAAGGCGCGCGCCAGCGGATGGCCCGAGGCCTCGGCCAGCGCCAGCGCCACTTCGGCCGCCTGCCGCGGGTGATCGCCAAGATTGGTCGGCTGCGGTGTGCCCATGGTCAGCGTGCCGGTCTTGTCGAAGACCACCGTGTCCACCTCGGCCAACCGCTCCAGCGCGGTGCCTTCCTTGATCAGCAGCCCCTTGCGGAACAGCTTGCCGCTGGCCGATGTAACCACCGCCGGCACGGCAAGGCCCAGGGCGCAGGGGCAGGTGATGATCAGCACCGCCGCCGAGATGTTCACCGCATAGCGCAGATCGCCGCCGGTGCGCCACATCCAGTAGCCGAAGGCGGTAAACGACAGCAGATGCACCAAGGGCGAATAGAGGCGCGATGCCTGCTCGGCCAGACTGGTGTAGCGGGTCTTGGCGGCCTCGGCCACGGCGACCAGATCCGCCATGCGGTGCAGGCTTGAATCCCGTCCCGCAGCGGTGACGCGCACCAGCAACGGGCCCGTCAGGTTGACCTCGCCGGCCGAAACCACAGCCTCAGGCCCGGCCCAGACCGGCAGGCTTTCGCCAGTCAGAAGCGAGCGGTCCACCTCGGAGGTGCCCTCGACCACGATTCCATCGACCGGCATCCGCGCGCCCGGCCGCACCCGGACCAGATCGCCCACCACCAGATCCGAGATCGCCACGGTTTCGTCGCCGGCCTCCGTCACGCGCAGGGCGCGCGGCACTTCCAGCGCGGCCAGTTCTTCTGCGGCCGAGCGCGCCACGGCGCGCGTGCGATGGTCCAGATAGCGCCCGCCCAGCAAAAAGAAGGCCAGCATCACCGCCGCGTCGAAATAGGCGTGATGCCCGCCCTTGAAGGTCTCGAACAGCGAGATGCCCGAGGCGAGGATCAACGCCAGGCTGATCGGCACATCCATGCCCAGCCGCCCCACCCGCAGCGAGGCCCAGGCCGATTTGAAGAAGGGTTGCCCCACGAACACCACGGTCGGCAGCGCGATGGCCGCCGAAATCCAGTGGAACATGTCGCGCGTTGCGTCCTCGGCCCCCGACCAGACGGCGACCGACAGCAGCATGACGTTCATCATCGCAAAGAAGGCCACACCCAGCCGCATCAGCAAGTCGCGGCCCTGACGGTCGGTCTCGGTCGCGGACAGCAGACCGGGGTCCAGCTCATGCGCCTCATAGCCAACGCCCTTCAGCGCGGCGATCGCGGCCTCGGGTGTCACGTCGGGGTCGGCATCGACTGAAACACGCTTCAGCGTCAGGTTCACGCGGGCCGAATGCACACCGGGCAACGCCTGCAGCGCATCCTCGACCGTCACCATGCAGGCGGCGCAATGCGCGGTGGGGATCGACAGCATCAGCCGCGCTTGCCCCACCGCCGACATTTGCGCCAACCGCTCGGCCGAGGGGGCAACGACACAGGCCGGGCAAGCCGACGGGCCGATGTGGCCGTCATCCTCCTGCACAGTGGGCTGGATCGGCTGCGCCAGTGTCATCGCATCACCCCTTGATCAACAGATCGAGCCGCTGCTTGAAGTGCACACCGCTTTGCGAGCGGGCCTCGACATGCAGCATCCACTTGCCGGGCTGCAGATCAACCCCGGCGATATAGGCGCCCCCCTGGCGGATGAACTCGGGCCGCATGTCATCGGCTGCCGAAGTGGGCCGGCCTACCAGAACCTGCAAGTCTGACAGCTGCGCGGGCTGGCCATTGGCATCGAGAAAGGTGAGTCGCAATTGTTTGGCGGCAGCGTCGAACTCGTGAGTCAGCGTCCAGTCGAGCATTGCCTGCGCGTTGCGGTCCGCGTCAAAACTTTGCGAGGCAACGTAGGAATTGCCGACCTCAAGCCCCGGAAATGTCGAGACCGCCTTGACCGCCATGAAGACGTTCACCGCGATGATCACCGCAAAGGCACTTGCGGTAATGGCAAAAACCTTGCGGCCGGTGATCTCTCCCATAGGGCTTTCCTTTGCTGTCCGTCATGATTTGCGGCCCCCAGGGGGGCCGCGCCGTCCCGTCATTTTTTCGCCACCGCGCTCAATGCGCCTTGCCGTTGAAGACCGTGCCCGCCTGCACCCGCGTGGTGCCGTCCGGGCTTGCCACCCAGATCGTCACGTCGGTCCGGTCACCCTCGGCAGCCGGGGTTCCCGGCGCGGCCTCGAGATAGACGCGCTGCGACAGCATCTCGTTTGCCGGCACGGCGACGGTGGCATCATCTTCGCCTTCCAGCCGCACGGCAAGATCGGCACCGTCCACCGAGATCACATATTCTGCTTCAGAACCCAGCTTGTTGCGCAGCCGCAGTTCATAGGTGTTGCGGATCGTGCCGTCCGACAGCGTCACGAAGGTCGGGTTGCGCACCGGAGTGAGGTTAATGTCGATATCCGAACGCAGGAACAGCGCGACCGTCAGGCCGATGCCGACCGCCGCCCACAGTGTAGTGTAAAGGATCGTGCGCGGCCGGAACACGTGCTTCCAAACCGATTTCGGCGGCAGGCCCTTGCGCTCGCGCACCTCGTCGGTCAAGGCCATGTAGCCGATCAGGTCGCGCGGCTTGCCGATCTTGTCCATGATCTCATTGCAGGCGTCGATGCAAAGACCGCAGGTGATGCAGGCCAGCTGCTGGCCATTGCGGATGTCGATACCCATCGGGCAGACGTTCACGCAAGCCATGCAATCGATGCAATCACCCTGCCCTTCGGCCACGGCCCCCTTGGCCAGCTTGCCGCGCGGCTCGCCCCGCCATTCACGATAGCCGATGGTCAGCGTGTCCTCGTCCATCATCGCCGCCTGGATACGCGGCCAGGGGCAGGCATAAATGCAAACCTGCTCGCGGAAAAAGCCGCCGAACAGGAATGTGGTCGCGGTCAGGACTGCGATGGTCGTGTAGGCAATCGGATGCGCCGTGCCCGCCACAAGATCGCGGGCCAGCGTGGGCGCGTCGGTGAAGTAGAAGACCCAGGCGCCGCCCGTCGCCACGGCGATCAGCAGCCACAGCGTCCATTTCAGCGCCCGCTTGCGGATCTTTTCGAAATCCCAGCCCTGACGATGCAACCGCAGCCGCGCATTGCGGTCTCCCTCCACCCAGCGTTCGACCAGAATCATCAGGTCGGTCCAGACGGTCTGCGGGCAGGCATAGCCGCACCAGACCCGCCCGGCCGCCGAGGTGAACAGAAACAGCCCCAGCCCCGCCATGATCAGAAGCCCGGCCACGAAATAAAACTCATGCGGCCATATCTCGATCATGAAAAAGAAAAACCGGCGGTTGGCCATGTCGATCAGCACCGCCTGGTCCGGCAGTGCCGGGCCACGATCCCAGCGGATGAACGGCACAAGGTAATAGGCGCCTAACATCAGCGCCATCAGCCACCATTTCAGACTACGAAAGGTGCCCTTGACGCGCTTGGGGAAAACCGGCTCGCGTGTTTTGTAGAGGATTTCGGGCTGGGATTCGGGGTTGGACAAGGAGATTCTCCGACTGGCGTTCTGGCTGGCAGCGCGGGGGTGGGCCGCGAGTCATCCCTTGAAATCTGGCGGGTCGAGACCGCCTATGATGCTTGATAGCGGATCGGTGGCGGTCTCAACTTTGACATGCATCAAAATTAGAATTGGATATACAACAATTCCATGCGGCATTTTAGCCGCACCGCGCTGGGCGCCCCCATCAGACACGGCAAGACGGAATGAAAAAGGCACCGGCCCCCCCAGGAAACGCGCGAACAGGATGGGGCGCCGGTGCCGGACCGAAGGGCAGCCCCTCAGGTCAGTTTTCATCATAGGACGCGTTTGGAGCGCCGCCGTTGATCCATATCAATCGCGCGGGCGCGAATGCCCCTCTGATCGCCTTTTGGCCTTCGTCACGACGCCATGGCGGAATCTCAAACGCGAAAGGCCCCCGCGATTATGGGGGGCCTTTCTGATGCGATTCAGGTGAGAGGCGCGTTTACTCGCCGCCACCCAGGCTGTGGACGTAGACCGCCACCGAGCGGATCTCGTCTTCCGTCAGGCGGGACTGGCCACCGGGCGGCGCCCAGGACCACGACGGCATCACACCGAAGCGGGCCTGATGGATCGACGCGCGCACGGTTTCACGGTCGCCGCCATAGAGCCAGATCGGATCCGTCAGGTTCGGCGCGCCCTGCAGGCGATCACCCTGACCGGCCTCGCCGTGGCAAGCCACGCAGTTTTCGGCAAACACGACCTCACCGGCAGCGGCCTTGGCAGCGTCAGCTTCCTGACCCGAGATCTTCAGCACATACTCGGTCACGTCGTCGATCTGGGCCGGCTCAAGCAGGCCGTCGACACCAAAGCTCGGCATTTGCGAGTACCGGGCATCCGGGTCTTCAGGGTTACGGATGCCATGGGCGATGGTCGTATGGATCGACTCGATATCGCCGCCCCAGATCCAGTCATCGTCCAGCAGGTTGGGATAGCCGCCCGCCTGCACGCCAGCGCCGCCCGAACCGTGGCACTGTGCGCACCAGGTGCGGAACACCGCAGCGCCCGCCGACTTGGCATAGCCTTCCAGCTCGGCATTGCCGATGATCGCGTTCAGGTCGGCCGCGACCAGCTTGGCCTTGATCTCGGCATTCGCGTCGTCAAAGCGCTTGATTTCGGCGGCAACCGCCATGCGGGTATCGCCGGCAGGTTCCCTGCCCCACAGCCCGTCCGTGGCTTTGGTCACCAGTGGCCAGGCCGGATAGACGATCATGTAGCCGATCGACCAGATGATCGTCAGGTAAAAGGTCCACAACCACCAGCGCGGCAGCGGGTTGTTGTATTCCTCGATCCCGTCCCAGGAATGGCCGGTGGTCTCGATCTCACCCGGCTTGGTCTTGACTTGTTTGGCGCACATGCTTCACGCCTCCTTGAAGTTGCGGCTTGCCTGATCGTCCGCCGCTTCGCCCACAGGGCGCTTTTCGTTGCGGAAGATCACGGCGGCGGCATCGTCGTGCAGCGGCTTCGAGCCGGGCCGGAACGCGTAGAGAACGATCCCCACGAACCCCAGCGTCATGGCCAGAAGCATCCAGCTGTCGGCGAATTGGCGAAGGAAGGAATAGGTATCCATCCTTGCCTCCTCACCGGCCCGGATCGGGCTGGAAGGTCGAGAAGTCGACCAGCGTGCCCAGCATCTGCAGATAGGCGATCAGCGCATCCATTTCGGTCAGCTCGGGCTGGCCGTCGAAGTTGCGGACCTGCGCCTTGGGATAGCGCGCCATCAGGCCCTCGGTGTCGGCATTCGGATCAGCCTGCGCCGCAAAGTCGGCCTCGGCATTTTCCATCATCTCGTCGGTGTAGGGCACACCCACGACCTGATTGGCCCACATCGAATCCTTGATGTAGCGGGCGTCGATGACGTTGCCCATCAGATACTCGTATTTCGGCATCACCGATTCCGGCACGACCGACTGCGGGCTCATCAGGTGATCCACATGCCAGTCGTCCGAATAGCGGCCACCCACACGGGCCAGATCCGGCCCGGTGCGCTTGGAGCCCCACTGGAACGGATGGTCATACATCGACTCGGCCGCCAGCGAGTAGTGGCCATAACGCTCCACCTCGTCCCGCATCGGGCGGATCATCTGGCTGTGGCAGACGTAGCAGCCTTCGCGGATGTAGATTTCGCGGCCCGCCAGTTCCAGCGGCGCGTAGGGGCGCATGCCCTCTACCTTTTCGATGGTGTTCTCAAGATAGAACAGCGGCACGATCTGAACCAGACCACCGATGGTCACCACCAGAAAGGCGAAGATCAACAGCAGCGTGGCGTTGGTTTCAAGTTTCTTGTGCTTGTCGAGGAAAGCCATGTCTTACCCCTCCCTCATTCAGCCGGAACGGCCGCAGGCGATTGCACCTTGGCAGGCGCAGCCTTGACGGTCATCCACAGGTTGTAGGCCATGATGCAGGCACCAGCCAGGAACATCAGACCGCCCAGCGCACGCACCACATACATCGGGTATTTCGCGGCCACGGTGTCGGCGAACGCGTTGACCAAGAAGCCGTTGGCGTCAACTTCACGCCACATCAGGCCTTCCATGATACCGGTCACCCACATCGACGAGGCGTAGAGCACGATGCCGATGGTGGCGAGCCAGAAGTGCCAGCTGACCAGCGACAGGCTGTAGAGGCGTTCGCGGTTCCACAGGCGCGGCGTCAGGAAGTACAGCGCACCGAAGGTGATCATGCCGTTCCAGCCCAACGCGCCGGAGTGGACGTGGCCGATGGTCCAGTCAGTGTAGTGCGACAGCGAGTTCACGGCCTTGATCGACATCATCGGGCCTTCGAAGGTCGACATGCCGTAGAAGCCGATCGACACCACCATCATGCGGATGATCGGGTCGGTGCGCAGCTTGTCCCAGGCGCCCGACAGCGTCATCAGGCCGTTGATCATGCCACCCCAGGACGGCATCCACAGCATGATCGAGAAGGTCATGCCCAGCGTCGCGGCCCATTCAGGCAGTGCAGTGTAGTGCAGGTGGTGCGGACCGGCCCAGATATAGAGGAAGATCAGCGCCCAGAAGTGGATGATCGACAGCTTGTAGCTGAAGACCGGACGTTCGGCCTGCTTGGGCACGAAGTAATACATCATCCCCAGGAAGCCCGCGGTCAGGAAGAAGCCCACCGCATTGTGGCCATACCACCACTGCGTCATCGCATCCTGCACGCCCGAGAACAGCGAGACCGACTTGGACGAGAAGATCGAGACCGGGATCGCGAGGTTGTTCACCACATGCAGCATGGCAATGGTGATGATGAACGAAAGGTAGAACCAGTTGGCGACGTAGATATGGGGCTCTTTCCGCATCAGGATGGTGCCGAAGAACACCGCCAGGAAGGCAACCCAGACCACCACGATCCACCAGTCGATATACCAGACGGTCTCGGCATATTCCCTGCTCTGCGTGCCGCCCAGAACATAGGAGGTCGCGGCAAGAAGGATCATCACCTGCCAGCCCCAGAACACGAACCACGCCAGACCACCGCCCCACAGCCGCACGGCCGAGGTGCGCTGCACGACGTAGAACGCGGTCATGATCAGCGCGTTGCCACCAAAGGCGAAGATCACCGCCGAGGTGTGCAGCGGCCGCAGGCGACCGAAGTTCAGGATGCCCTCGACGCCAGGAATGTTCAGCGACGGGAAGGCCAGCTGCAGCGCGATGACCACGCCAACCAGAAAGCCCACGACCCCCCAGAAGGTGGTCGCGATCACGCCGGCGCGCACGACACCGTCGTTATATTCATTAACATTGGTGACCTTTTCGTAACCCATGTTGCGCGCAACCGCGATGAAAGCGGCAGCGGCGGCAAGCATGACGACGATCGCGTTCACCAAATAGGCGAGGTCATGCGCATTGTTGGCGGCGTAAGCGGCAAAGACCGCCACGACCCCCAGCGCGACCAGTTTAACGTAATCCCACATTTTGCGTCCCTTCGTCCTGGCCCGGTGCAAAAGGGGGAATCCTCCCGCCCGGGCACTTTCGACATACATGCAATGCAGCCTGGCGGCGAGCCACGCTTTGATCCATGTCAACAGAAGGGTTCATCCTCTTTGATCAAGGTCAAGGCGCCGGATTGCCGCATCTTGCATTCTGCATACACGTTTTTCCCATCATGAGGTTCGGACGATGTCCTACAAGACGATTTCCACGATCGTGACTCAGGCCGACCGGGCTCAGGCCAGTGTTGATGCCGCCGCCAGAATGGCGCTGGCGCTGGACGCTCATCTCGATGTGCTGGCGTTGGGTCTGGATCGCACACAGGTCGGTTATTCCTATGTGGGTGGCGGCGCGGTCATGCTTCAGGTGGCCATGGACAGGGCAGAGGCTGACGCCAAGGCCGCCGAGGCTGCAACCCGCAAGGCGCTTGAGGCGCAACCCGCCACTTTGCGCTGGGCCGTCGAAGGTGCGGTGGCGCAGATGGGCGGACTGGTGGATCTGGTCGCCCTGCGCGCCCGCTTTGCCGACCTTGTAGTGCTGCCCCAACCTTATGGCGAAGGCGTCGGCGCCGAGGCCGAAGCCGTTGTCGAGGCGGCGCTGTTCGAGGGTCAGGCCCCGGTGCTGGTGCTACCCAACAAACCGATGGGTACCGCCCTGCCCTCGCGGATCGTGATCGGCTGGAACCAGAGCCGCGAGGCGATGGTGGCGGTGCGCCGTGCCCTGCCTTTCCTGAAGAAAGCCGCATTGGTGAACATCGCGGTGATCGACCCGCCGGCGCACGGGCCGGAACGCTCGGACCCGGGCGGGGCGCTGTGCCAGATGTTGGTGCGGCATGGCGTGAAGGCCGAGGTTTCGGTGCTGGCGCGCTCGATGCCGCGGATTTCCGACGTGCTGAACCGTCACGTGCGCGATCTGGATGGCGACATGCTGGTCATGGGTGCCTATGGCCACTCGCGCTTCCGCGAGGCGATTCTGGGCGGCGCCACCCGCAACATGCTGGAAAATGCCGAAGTTCCGGTGCTGATGGCGCATTGAAGTCCACCCATTTCCGAAACGCGCCGCGGGGGCAAACGCCCCCTGCGGCGTCTTTGCCATGACCGCCCGGCAAATCTCGCAAGCGGGCGTGACAGCGGCTTGCGCATCCTTTAACAAGGCCCCAAAGACGACCAGCCGAGGGAGACGCAGCATGGCCGAACACAAGCAGGGATCGATGGACATTCGTGAACACGAGAAGACATTTGCCGGTTTTATCCGCATGTCGATCTGGGTCGCCGGCCTGTCGATCGGCGTGTTGATTTTCATGGCGCTGGCCAACGCCTGATCCCGCCGCAAGCCTGCAATTTGGAGTGCGTCGCTTATGCGCCGGCTGATCATCTGTCTTTGCCTGCCCCTTGCATTGGCCGCCTGTGGCGCACAGCCCCGCTGGGCCCCTGATGAAGAGGTGGCCCGTGCCCGTTACGTCCATTCCGGCCCGCCGGAATTGACGCTGTTCACGGTGATCGACAAGTCCAGCGGTGCAGGCGCCCATTCGGCGCTGATGATCAACGGCACCGAGCGGCTGATGTTCGACCCGGCCGGCAGCTGGTATCTGCCCTCTCTGGCCGAGCGCAACGACGTGCATCGCGGCATGACGGACCGGATGGTGGCCTTCTACATCGACTATCACGCGCGCGAATCGTATGACGTCATCGAACAGCGCCTGGTGGTTACGCCGGAGCAGGCGCTGCGCGCGCAAGAGCTGGCGTTGAACTATGGCGCGGTGCCGCGGGCGCATTGCGCGCAATCGGTTTCGTCGATCCTGCGCAAGGTGCCCGGCTTCGAGAAGATCCCGGCCACCTATGGTCCCAAGGTGCTGTCGCGCGCCTTCGGCAAGTATCCGGGCGTCAAATCCCGCACCATCACCGATACTGACGCCGACGACAATCACGGTGTGCTGATGATCCAGCTGGACGACCCGCGGGCAGCCGAGATCATGGCAAAGAACGCCGCACGCGATGCCGCGAACACGGCCGCGCTTGAGGCTGCGACCACCGAATAAGGGGATGGCATGGCGATCTTCGGCCTGATCCTCGCGGGCGGTGCCGGCCGCAGGATGGGCGGGGCGGACAAGGCTCTGCTGCGGCTTGCGGGCCGCCCGCTGGTTGCCCATGCCATCGAACGTCTGGCCCCGCAGGTAAACCGGCTGGCCATTTCGGCCAATGGCGATCCGGCGCGGCTGGATTTTACCGGACTTCCGGTGCTGGGCGATGCCGCTGCCGGGCGCGGCCCGCTGGAAGGTGTGCTGGCAGGCCTGCGCTGGGCCCAGGCGGGGGGCGCAACGGCGCTGATGACCGTCGCGGTTGATTCGCCGCTGTTTCCCACCGATCTTGTCGCCCGCCTGACGGCTGCCGGGGCACCGGCGATGGCCCGGTCGGACGACCGCGATCATCCGACTTTTACGCTCTGGCCAGTATCGGCGGCACCGGAGATCGAGGAATGGCTCGATGCCGGCGAGCGGCGCCTGATGACCCTGATGGATCGGATCGCGGCGCATGCGGTGGACCTGCCGGCAGGCAGCATCACCAACCTCAACACCCCCGAGGATCTGGCGCGCGCCGAGGCCGCGCTGCGATGACCCTGCCCTTTACCATCCACCTCGGCCTGCCCTCAGGGCAGGAGGGCGCGGCCTCGGACCTCTATTGGCATGCATTCGGCCCCAAGCTGAACCGTCTGCTCGGGCCAGAGGCACGCGCGCTGCGGATGCTGGCGGCCGGCATCCGGCACGATCACGCCATAGCGGCGCTGGACCCCAAGGGCCGGCTGATCGGCATTGCCGGCTTTCGTGACCCGGACGGCGGCCTGACCGACCAGGGACCGGCGCTGATGCGGCAGACCTACGGGCTTTGGGGGGCAACCTGGCGCCGGTTGGCCTTCCGCGCGCTGGAGCAGGACGTGGACAACACGCGCTTCCTGATCGACGGCATTTCGGTCGCCCGCGCATCGCGGGGCCGGGGCGTCGGCACCGCCCTGCTGGCGGCGCTGTACGATGCCGGGTATGCGCGCGGCTACCGTGAAATCCGGTTGGACGTGCTGCCGGAAAACCTCCGCGCCCGCTCCCTTTACGAGCGCGAGGGCTTTGCCGTCGTCGGGACCCAGCTCATGGGCCTGGCCGGTCACCTGATCGGCGTAGCACAGACCCTGACGATGGTGAAAACGCTGTAAGCCCCGGTCAGTCGAAGATACCGGTCACACGCCCCAGCAGCATGAAGGCGCGTGCGGTGCGGGTGTCGGACAGCTCGGCCAGATCGGCATCGGTCGCATTGGCTTCAGCCTCGACAAAAACCTTGTCGAAGGTCCGCAAGAAGTGGTGCGCCGCATCACGAAACACCGGGTCTTCCCGCATCCGCCCCGCCGTCAGCGCCAGAGACGAGCGGTCACGGATGCCGCCCAGCCCGGCAATCGCCCGTCCACGGGCACCGCTGGCAAACTGCCGCCAGAGTTCCGGCCGGGCCCGGTCGGGGCGCAGATCGTCCATGAAGATCCCCTCTTGCGACAGAAGGGTCAGCACGTCCTGCGCCGCGCGGATCAGCTTGGCCACATGCCGATCCTCCAGCGCCAGACGCAGGGCGCGAAATCCCTCGCGATCCTCGGCATTGTCAGGAAAGTTCAGCGCGCGGACAAAATCTGCAATCGACAGCGGTTCCTTCAGATCGTCAGCCGGGGTGCCCAGCGCCAATACGGGCTGATCATCCTGCGTATCGGCGGGCAGCGGCATGGCAGCCTTGCGGTCGGCCGATGGCACCACCCGCGCGTGATCGCGCCGCGACGAAAAAGTGGCCAACGCCGCGCCGGTTTCGCGCGCGGTGGCGGCGATCTCGTCCAGCTTCTTCTCGACCTCGGGGCGCACCTGCCCGGCCATGAAGGCGGTGCGCATCGCCTCGACCGCCTCTTGCAGCCGTGCCGCCTCGGCCCGCAGATCCTGCACGCTGCGCAGGGTGACGATGGTCATCCAGATCAGCGCAATCGGCAGAAACACCAGCAGCAGCGTCAGCACCAGCCCGACCGGCGCCGCCCCGCTGGAGGCGCGGTAGACATAGGCCAGCACCGCCACCAGCCAGACCAGCGACAGCGCCGCGCCCATCACCTCATACCGCCCGAAGGTCCGCTGCTGAGAGTCCGTCGTGAGCGGGACAGGGTGGAGGGGATCGGTCATCGCGGCCTCAGATATAGCGCACCGACAGGACTTCGTAACTGCGCTGTCCGCCGGGGGTGCGCACCTCGACCGAGTCGCCCTCCTCCTTGCCGATGAGCGCGCGGGCCAGCGGCGAGCGCACGTTCAGCAAACCCTTTTCAAGATCGGCTTCGGCCTCGCCCACGATCTGATAGGTCTTTTCCTCGTCGCTGTCCTCGTCGACGATGGTGATGGTGGCGCCGAACTTGATCGAACCCGAGAGTTTCGCCGGGTCGATCACCTCGGCCAACGACAGGATGCCTTCAAGCTCCTTGATCCGCCCCTCGATGAAGCTCTGTTTTTCGCGGGCGGCGTGGTATTCGGCGTTTTCCGACAGATCGCCATGCTCGCGCGCTTCGGCAATCGCACGGATCACCGCCGGCCGTTCGACCGATTTCAGCACCTTCAACTCTTCATCGAGCGCGACAAAACCCGCGCGGGTCATCGGAATCTTTTCCATCGGTCCCTTACCAAAAACATCAGAGCCATGATGCGGCTGCACCATGACCCTGCATTTCCTTTTCAGCACCTGACCCCACTGCCCCCCAAATTGCAAGAGGCACAGGCATTTCGGCGGCTCCACCCGGCAGGATTGCGGCCTTTGCGCAATAAAATTGCGACACCGCTGCGTCGCAGCGTCGCGATGTTGCGTTGCGGTTGACGCAGGCTGTCCCTTGCGTCAGACAAGCCCTGCCGATTCAGCAAGCGGAATCCTCCGCCGCCAGAGGAGACATACATGGCCGAGATCGAACGCGAGAGCATGGATTATGACGTTGTGATCGTGGGCGCGGGGCCATCTGGTCTGTCAGCGGCGATCCGGCTGAAGCAGCTTGACCCCGATCTGAACGTGGTGGTGATCGAGAAGGGCTCCGAGGTTGGCGCGCATATCCTGTCGGGGGCGGTGCTGGACACCTGCGGCCTCGACGCACTGCTGCCCGACTGGCGCAATATGGACGCGCCGATCAAGACCCCGGTCAAGCACGACAACTTCTACATGCTGGGCCCGGCCGGTCAGGTGCGCATCCCCAACTGGCCCATGCCGCCCCTGATGAACAACCACGGAAATTACATCGTCTCGATGGCCAATGTCTGCCGCTGGATGGCGGGCGTGGCCGAGGGGCTGGGGGTCGAGATTTTCCCCGGCATGTCGGCCAGCCAGCTGGTCTTTGACGGCAACCGCGTCGCGGGCGTGGTGGCCGGTGAGTTCGGCCGTGATCCCGAAACCGGCGATCCCGGCCCCAGCTATGAGCCGGGGATGGAGCTGCGCGGCAAATACGTCTTTTTGTCCGAAGGCGTGCGCGGCAGCCTCGCCAAGGAAGTGATCGCCAAATATGACCTCTCGAAAGGCCATTGCCCGCAGAAATTCGGCATCGGCATGAAAGAGATCTGGGAGATCGACCCCGCCAAGCACCGCGAGGGCACCGTGACCCATACGATGGGCTGGCCGCTGGGCAAGAATGCCGGCGGCGGCAGCTTCATCTACCACCTTGAGAACAATCAGGTTTACATCGGCTTCGTGGTTCACCTGAACTACGCCAACCCGCACCTCTATCCTTACATGGAGTTCCAGCGTTTCAAGCATCACCCGATGGTGGCTGAACTCCTGAAGGGTGGTAAGCGCGTGGCCTATGGCGCCCGCGCGATCAGCGAGGGCGGCTGGCAGTCGATGCCCAAGATGGTGGCGCCGGGCGTGGCGCTGCTGGGGTGCAGCGTCGGCATGGTCAACGTGCCGCGCATCAAGGGCAACCACAACGCCATGCTGTCGGGCAAGGCCGCGGCCGAAGCCGCGTTCGAGGCGATCCGGGCCGGGCGCGAAGGCGACGAGCTGACCGCCTATGAGACCGAGGTCCGCAGCGGCGCGATCAGCCGCGACCTGAAGAAGGTCCGTAACGTCAAGCCGCTGTGGTCGAAATACGGTCTGGTAGCCTCGCTGATGGGCGGGGGCCTCGACATGTGGACCAACACGCTGGGCTTCAGCCTGTTCGGCACGCTGCGCCACGGCAAATCGGACGCGGCCGCCACGGGCAAGGCCAAGGATCACAAGAAGATCGACTATCCGAAGCCCGATGGAAAGCTCAGCTTTGACCGGCTGACCAACGTGGCCTTCAGCTTCACCAACCACGATGAAAACCAGCCCGCGCACCTGAAACTGCGCGACGCCTCGGTGCCGATCACGGTGAACCTGCCCGAATATGACGAGCCCGCGCAGCGTTACTGCCCGGCTGGCGTCTATGAGGTGCTGGGCGAGGGCAAGGATGCGACCTTCCGCATCAACTTCCAGAACTGCGTCCACTGCAAGACCTGCGACATCAAGGACCCCAGCCAGAACATCGTCTGGACCACGCCGCAGGGTGGCGACGGCCCGAACTATCCGAACATGTAAGTGCCGATCCTGCTGATCCTGCTGGGGGTAGGGGTGTTTCTCTACCTCTGGCTCAGCCGGCGCGGATCGACACTGACCCGCGCCTGTCGCTGGCGCGAGGATCGCGCGCGCAGTGTCTGGCGCTGCGCGGCCTGCGGGGCGGAAATGCGCTTGCCAGCCGGGCAAAGCCCGCGCCATTGTCTGCGGGCTGACCAGCCCGGAGACCGCGATGAAGCCTGACCACCCCGTCCACCCTGCCCCTGCCGATGCCGGCACCCGCCGCGCGATTCGGCCGGTGATCTGCTATCCGCCTGAAACCCTGCCCGACGCCAATCTGTCAGCCCTGCAGGCGGCGCGCGTGGGCGCACAGCTGGTCTCGACCACCGTGGTTCCGGCGCGAGACGCGGCATGTGCTGCGGTGAAGGCCGGGCAGTTCTTCCGCATCACCTGCCCCGAAGGCCCGCAGGTGGGCGATTTGAACCTGTGGTCCGCCGACCTGACCGAGCGTTTCTTTTCCGGCAAGACCCGCGCGCTGCATGGCACCCATCTCAGCACCGGCGACCGGCTGTGGTCGGCCTTTCCGCATCTGCGGGCGATGGCGACCGTCACCGATGACAGCCTGGACTGGTATGGCTTTGATGGCGACGGCTGCTCGGTCCATGACGTGATCGGCACCCGCTGCGATCCCTATACCCACAACCTGCTGTCGCATGGCGGGCAGTATCACCATTGCTGCCATTCCAACCTGACGCGGGCGCTGGCTGATGCCTCGGGCCGCACCCTTCACGAGGCCGAGCCGCTGGTGCATGACGTGCTGAACGTCTTCATGTGTACCGGCTTCAGCCGCGAAACCGGGCAATACATCATGAAGGCCAGCCCGGTGCGGCAGGGCGACTATCTGGAGTTCTTTGCCGAGATCGACCTGCTGGTCGGCCTGTCAGCCTGCCCCGGCGGCGATTGCTCGACCGAGCATTCATCTGACGTGGCCGCCTGCCATCCGCTGGGGATCGAGGTCTGGCAACCCACAGCCCTGCCGCAAGGCTGGGTCAGCCCGCCCCGCAACGGTTATGACCGAAGCCACGGGCGGTAAGCGCGCTCAACTCGCCAGGTGTTTCAGCCCCTGCGTCACATCGGTGCGCACCGCCAACCGCAATCCCGGCTCGTCGCCCGCCCGCAGGGCGGCGAGGATCATGCGGTGATAGGGCGGCGGCTCGTTGCGACGCAGGCGTGCGTAAAGCGCCCGCATCGTCGGCCCCAGTTGCAGCCAGACCGTTTCCAGCATTGCCAGCATCGCCGGCGCCTGTGCCCGCAGATAGAGCGTGCGGTGAAACTCGAGATTGGTGCGGATATAGGCCACCGCATCCTGCCGGGCGACCGCGGCCGCATTGGCCGTGTTGATCGCGGCCAGCCGGTCGATCAAGGCGAAATGGGCGCGCGGCAGGGCGCGGGCGGCCAACTCGGGCTCCAGCAGGGCGCGAATCGCCGCAAGCTCCTCGATCCGCTCTGCCGTCAGTTCCGGCGTCGAGACCCGGCCCGAGGCAGACAGCGTCAGCGCCCCTTCCGCCACCAGTCGCCGCACCGCCTCGCGCGCGGGGGTCATCGAGACGTTGAACTGCTTGCCCAGGCCCCGCAGGGTCAGCGCCTGCCCCGGCGCCAATTCGCCATGCATCACTTGCGCGCGCAGGGTGCGATACAGACGCTCATGCGCGGCGGCGTTTTCCGAAGGGCGGGCGGCGGTGTTCATGGCCGCAGCCAAGCATCGCCACGCGGCAACGTCAATTGCCCGTGTCGAATCGCCACCCCTGCAACTCCTGCCCGTGGGCCTTCAGCCAGCGGCGCTGTGCCTCGTATCCGGGCAGCAACCGCGCCACCGTGGACCAGAAGGCGGCTGAGTGATTCATCTGCGCCAGATGCGCCACCTCATGGGCCGCCACATAATCCAGCACCGCGGGCGGGGCCATGATCAGCCGCCAGTTATACATCAGCCGCCCGTCATGGGTGCAACTGCCCCAGCGCGAACGGGTATCGCGCAAGGACAGCGCAGTATAGGGCCGGCCCAGGGCCGCGGCGTGACGATCCGAGGCCGCAGCCAGACGGTCACGCGCCCGCGCCTTCAGCCAGGCCGACAGCCGCGCGCCCAGCCGCGCCGCATCGCCGGGCACCACTAGCGCCGCGCCTTCCGTGCGGATCAGGCGGCCAGCGCCGGGGGTCAGCACCAGCGCCTGCCCCTCCAGCGGAAAGGCCACCCCGAATGTCAGCTGCGGCGTCTGCGGCATGGACGCCAGCGCCCGCCGCAGCCAATCCTCCTGCGCATGCAGAAAGGCGATGCCATCCGACTCGCGCGCCCGCACCGGCAGGGTCAGCGTCACCCGGCCATCCAGCCGCGACACGCGCAACGAAAACCGACTTGCCCGCGCCGAGCGGCGCAGGGTGACAGGGATCCCGGGCAGGGCAGGCAGGTCGCGCATCAGGCCTCGCTTTCACGGCGCAGCATAGGGCTGCCGCACGCGGTGCGAAAGGCTTTGACAAGGACCATATGCTGTGGCATGGGCCGGTTTTCACCAGATTGCCTGGCCTTGCAAGGGAAGCACCATGCCCAAGGAAGAATGGGGTACCAAGCGCGTCTGCCCGACCACCGGCAAACGCTTTTACGACCTCAACCGCACGCCGATCGTCAGCCCCTACACCGGCGAGATCGTGGATATCGAAAGCGCACGCCGCAAAATGGCTGCCTCGGTCATCAGCCGGGTCGCGCCCGACAAGGACGACGTTCTGGTCGACGATCTGGAAGCCGATGATGATCTGCTGGAAGCCGGCGTCACCGACGACGCCGAGCTGGACGATGATCTGCTGGAGGACGACGCCGACGACAACGTCTCGCTCGACGATCTGGCCGACGTGGCCGGCGACGAGGAAGAAGTCTGAGGTCCTTTGCCGGCCCGTTTCACTGGCCGGGACAAAAATCGTGACGGGGGGATGAATTTTCCACTTGCAGCCCCCCGACACCTCCCCTAAATAGCCGCACATCGAAGCGCTGGACCGGATCGAAGCGTCGAAAGACGGCCAAGAAAAGGAAAAGCGCCGCGGTTCCCGGTGGGGTCATAGCTCAGATGGGAGAGCGCTTGAATGGCATTCAAGAGGTCGGGAGTTCGATCCTCCCTGGCTCCACCAAAAAACCGCTGACGAACAAGGGCGCCTTCGGGCGCCCTTTTCGTTTGCGCTTCACGGCAGGATTTCAAAGCGGTCGACATCGACCATGCCATGATCGGTGATCTTGAGATGCGGGATCACCGGCAGGGCGATGAAGGCCAGCTGCAGGAACGGCTCTTCCAGCGTGACACCAAGGGACCGGGCGGCGGCGCGCAGCGTAACCAGGCTGTCACGCACCGATTCGAACGGCTGCAAGCTCATCAGACCGGCAACCGGCAGCGCCAGCTCGGCCAGAACCGAATCGCCATCCGCCACGACAAAGCCCCCCTCGATCTCGCGCAGGCGGTTGCAGGCTTGCGCCATCGCCACGGGATCGGCCCCCACCACCACGATATTGTGATGGTCATGCGCCACCGTGGCCGCGATGGCGCCGCGGTGCAGACCAAAGCCCTGCACGAAGCCGGTGGCGATATTGCCGTTCACGCCGTGCCGCTCGACCACCGCCACCTTCATCAGGTCGCGCGCCGGGTCAGGCCGCTTGTCTCCATCGACAGGGGCGATGTCGAAACGGCGATGTTCGGTGATGATCTTGCCGGGCAGGATGCCGATCACCGGCGTCTCGACCCGGTTGCCCGGCGTGCGAAAATCGGCAGGCACCAGCGCGCGCGCCTTGACCGAGTGGCGGCCCACCGGCGCGATCGTCTGGCGGGCGGCAAAGGCTGTGTCATCGACCACCACGCCCCCGGCCAGCACCAGGCTGGCATGGCAACCCTCAAGACTGTCGATCACGGCGATATCGGCACGCTTTCCCGGCGCAATCAGCCCGCGGTCCTTCAGGCCGAAGGCCTCGGCCGCCGAAAGGCTGGCCGCGCGATAGACCGCCAGCGGCGACGCGCCCAGGCGGAGGGCCGCACGAATCATGTAATCCAGATGGCCATGCTCGGCGATATCCAGCGGGTTGCGGTCATCGGTGCAAAGGCACAGATAGGGCGACAGACGCTCGGTCAGCAGTGGTGCCAGCGCGTGCAGATCCTTTGAGACAGAGCCCTCGCGGATCAGCACCCGCATCCCCTTGCGCAGCTTTTCCAGCGCCTCGTCGGCGGTGGTCGCCTCATGCTCGGTGCGCATGCCGGCGGCGATATAGCCGTTCAGGTCATGGCCGCGCAGCAAGGGCGCGTGGCCGTCAATATGGCGGCCCTGCCATGCCGACAACTTTGCCATGCAGCCGGGATCCTGCATCAGCACTCCCGGAAAATTCATGAACTCGGCCAGCCCGATCACGCGGGGATGGTCGATCAGCGGGATCAGGTCTGTGGCCTCAAGCCGGGCGCCGGCGGTTTCCATATGCGTGGACGGCACGCAGGAGGACAGCTGCACCCGGATATCCATGACCGTGCGGGCGGATGCCTCAAGGAAATAGTCGATCCCCGGCAGGCCAAGCACATTGGCGATCTCGTGCGGATCGCAGATGGCGGTGGTGATGCCGCGCGGGGCCACGCAGCGATCAAACTCGAACGGCGTGACCAGCGAGGATTCGATGTGCAGATGGGTGTCGATGAAACCCGGCACCAGCACGCGGCCCGCAACGTCGATCTCGCGCCGGCCATTATAGGTGCCGAAGGTGCCGACGATGGTATCGCCGCAGATCGCCACGTCGCTTTCGACCAAGTCACCTGCGATCAGGTCGAAGACCCGCCCGCCCTTCAGCACCAGATCGGCGGGCGCATCCCCGCGGCCTTGGGCGATGCGGTCTGACAGCGGGGCTTTGGGGGCGATACCGGGCATTGGGGACTCCTTTCGGCCAGCAAAGCGCGATGAGCGGCGGCGCGCAAGAGATTGCGCCCCCCTTGCGATGAAGGCCTGCCCCTGCCACGGTCGGCGGATGGAAACGCGGACCCGCCGCCCGCTGCGCGGCATTGCCTACAAGCTGACATCGGTGCTGATCTTCATCACCATGACGGCGCTGATCAAATCGACCGGCGGCCGCGTGCCGGCGGGCGAGACGGTGTTCTTCCGCTCGGCCTTCGCCATCCCGGTGATTCTGGTCTGGCTGCTGCTGCGCGGCGAGTTGCGGCAGGGATTGAAGACCCGCAACCCGATCGGCCATCTGTGGCGCGGGGTGATGGGCACCTGCGCCATGGGCTTCGGCTTTGCCAGTCTCGCCTTCCTGCCCCTGCCCGAGGTCACGGCCATCGGCTATGCCGCGCCGCTGCTGACCGTGATCTTCGCCGCGATGTTTCTGGGAGAGGAGGTGCGGCTGTTCCGGCTGTCGGCGGTGGCGCTGGGCCTTGCGGGTGTGCTGATCATCGTCGCCCCTCGGCTGACCGTGACACAGGGCGATGCAATCAGCCACGCACAGGCACTGGGGGCAATGCTGGTGTTGGTGGGGGCGATCTTTACCGCGCTGGCGCAAGTCTTCGTGCGCAAGCTGGTCGATACCGAGGGCACGCCGGCCATCGTGTTCTGGTTTTCTGTCACGGCGACCCTGCTGTCCTTCATTACCCTGCCCTTCGGCTGGGTCTTTCCCGGACCGCAGGATCTGACAATTCTGATCATGGCGGGCATTCTGGGCGGGTTCGGGCAGATTTTCCTGACCTCCAGCTATCGCGAGGCGGATGCCTCGGTCGTGGCGCCCTTCGACTACGCCTCGATGATTTTCGCCCTTGCAATCGGCTGGTTCTTTTTCTCCGAGGTGCCCACCGGCACCATGCTGTTCGGCGCAAGTCTGGTGATGCTGGCAGGCGTTCTGATCATCTGGCGCGAGCGGCAGCTGGGGCTGAAGCGCGCAGAACATCGCAAGGCCATGACCCCGCAGGGCTGACGTTGTCGCTGTGCCAAGGGTTCCGAGCGGGTAAAATGCGCCCGCCCTTGCTTGACTTGGTCGCCTGTCTTGACCCATCAAGCAGGAACCCCATCTGTGAAAGACCAAGCGCGGGCAGTTACATAGCCCGTTCTTCGTCAAGATCGACAACAGAACGGACACCCGCATGTCGCTTGCCCTGATCGCAGCCCTGCCCTTCCTCGGTGCGCTTTTGCCCGGCCTGATTGCCCGCGCGGGACGCGATGCCGCAACATTGGTGGCGGCGCTGTTTACCGGTTTGGCGCTGCTGGGCATCGCCCTTCACGCGCCTGCTGTTCTGGCGGGCGGTGTGGTCGAAACCCGGATCGACTGGATGCCGGCTCTGGGACTGAATGCGAATTTTCGCCTCGACGGGTTGGGCCTTCTGTTTGCGATCCTGATCCTCGGTATCGGTCTGCTGATCCAGCTTTATGCTCGCTTCTACCTGTCGAAATCCGATCCCTTCGGGCTGTTTCTGACCTATCTGATGCTGTTTCAGGGGGCGATGCTGGGGATCGTGCTGTCGGACAACATCCTGCTGATGCTGGTGTTCTGGGAGCTGACCTCGCTGTCCTCTTTTCTGCTGATCGGTTATTGGCGGCATCTGCCGGCGGGGCGGCAGGGCGCGCGGATGGCGTTGGCGGTAACGGGGGGCGGCGGGCTGGCGCTGATCGGCGGCATGCTGATGCTGGGTCACATCGCGGGGTCGTACGATCTGGGCGTGATCCTGACCAAGGGCGAGGCGATCCGCGCCCATGCCCTCTATGTCCCGGCGCTGCTGCTGATCCTGCTGGGGGCCTTTACCAAATCCGCGCAGTTTCCGTTCCATTTCTGGCTGCCGCACGCAATGGCCGCGCCCACGCCGGTGTCGGCCTATCTGCACTCGGCAACAATGGTGAAGGCCGGGATCTTCCTGCTGGCGCGGCTGTCGCCCGTCCTTTCGGGCACGCCCGAGTGGTTCTGGCTGGTCACAGGCGCCGGTCTGGTGACGATGCTGCTGGGCGCCAAGATCGCCCTGTTCAAGGATGACCTGAAGGCGCTGCTGGCATATTCGACCGTCTCGCATCTGGGGCTGGTGACGATGTTGTTGGGATTTGGCACCAAGGCCGCGGCGATTGCGGCGGTGTTTCACATCCTCAACCACGCCAGCTTCAAGGCCGCGCTGTTCATGTCGGCCGGGATCGTGGACCATGAGGCCCAGACCCGCGACCTGAGCCGTCTGGGCGGGCTGCGCCGCCTGATGCCGGTGACCTTCGCGATTGCCACGCTGGCGGCGCTGTCAATGGCGGGCGTGCCGCCGCTGAACGGGTTCCTGTCCAAGGAAATGATGCTGGAAGAGGCCGCACATACCGCTTTCGGCCCGGTCTGGCTGCTGCCGCTGCTGGCCACCATCGGCGCGGGTTTCTCGGTTGCCTATGCGCTGCGGTTTGTCGTGCATGGCTTTCTTGGCCCGGTGCGCGATGATTATCCGCACCGGCCCCATGATCCGGGCTTTGGCCTGTGGGCGGCGCCTGCGGTTCTGGCGGTGCTGGTCCTGGTGCTGGGCGCAGGCCCGATGACGGTTGCCGCCCCGCTGGTCGATGCCGCCGCGGCTGCGGTGACCGGCGCGCCGACCCATGCCCATATCAAGCACTGGCACGGGCTGGGCAGCCCGGCGCTGTGGATGTCACTGGCGGCCTTTGGTTTTGGCGTGGCGGTGCTGGCGGCCTATCGCCCGCTGCGGGCGATCTGGGATGGTGCCCCGCGCCCCGAGGCCAAAGCGATCTTTGATGGCATTGTCGAGCCCCTCGCCGCCCTGTCGCGCCGCATGACCGAGGCGGCACATGACGGTTCGCTGGGCCGGTATCTTGCGGTCTGCGTGGCTGCCATCGTTGCGGTTGGAGTCTGGGCCTGGACCGGTGGCGGCCATATCCCCGGCAACCGCCCTGCCGAACCGGTCAATAGTGTCATGCTGGTGGGCTGGCTGGCGCTGATGTCCGCCACGGCGGCGGTGGTGATCCTGCACCGCGATCGGCTGCTGTCGTTGGTCCTGTTGGGCGTGATCGGGCTGATGGTCTCGGTCGGCTTTGCCTATCTCTCGGCCCCCGATCTGGCGCTGACCCAGATTTCGGTCGAGGTGGTGACGATCATCCTGCTGCTGTTGGCGCTGAACTTCCTGCCCCGCCGTAGCCCCCGTGAAAGCGGCGCGCTGCGCCGCGGACGCGATGCGCTGGTGGCGGCGGGCGCGGGGCTTGGCGCCGCCGCGCTGGCCTTTGCCTTGATGACCCGCAATTTTGCCTTTCCCAGCATTTCCGGCTGGCATCTGGCAAACGCGAAAACCGAGGGCGGCGGCACCAACGTGGTGAACGTGATCCTGGTGGACTTCCGCGGCTATGACACCTTCGGCGAAATCACCGTGCTGGGCATCGCTGCCCTGGTGATCTTTGCGCTGGCCCAGCGGATCCTTGGCCCCGGTGCTGCCGCCGACCGGCTGCGCGGGTTGCGGATGACCGTGGGCGATGCCGGCGACCGGCATCCGATGATGATGGTGGTGGCAACGCGTCTGATGCTGCCGATCACAATGATTGTCGGGATCTACATCTTCCTGCGCGGCCACAACATGCCCGGCGGCGGCTTTGTCGCCGGGCTGATCTTCGCCATCGCGCTGTTGATGCAATACATGGCCTCGGGCTTTGCCTGGACGCATCAGCGGCTGAGGTTCGACTACCACGCCCTGATCGGTCTGGGCGTGCTGATCGCCGCTGCCACCGGGATCGGGGCCTGGTTCAACGGCAAGCCGTTCATGACCTCGGCCTTCGGGTATGTCTATCCGCCCTGGCCCATCGAGAAGTTCGAGCTGGCGACCGCGGCGCTGTTCGATCTGGGTGTGTTCCTGACGGTGATGGGCGCGGTGATGCTGATGCTGGACTCGTTGACGCGGATGGCAAGGCGCGCCGGGCAACGGGTGAATCGTGATGCGATGGACATTGATCCGTCCGCACCCGGCAAGGAGACCTGAGGCATGGAATATCTGATCGCATCGGCCATCGGCCTTCTGACGGCGGGCGGGGTGTATCTGGTGCTGCGGATGCGCAGCTTTCCGGTGATCCTGGGGCTGGCGCTGCTGTCCTATGCCTGCAACCTGTTCATCTTTGTGTCGGGGCGGCTTGCGGTGGGCGTGCCACCGATCCTCGATCCGGCAGCGCAAGCCCATACCGATCCCCTGCCGCAGGCCCTGGTGCTGACCGCCATCGTGATCGGCTTCGGCATGACGGCAGTGATCGTGATGATGGGTCTCGGCGCCTGGCTGGAATCGGGATCTGACAGCGTGGACATGGACGGGATCGAGGATGATGCCCCCGCCAAACCGGAGGGCCGCGCATGAGCCTGTCGCATCTGATAGTCACGCCGGTGGTGATGCCGGCGGTTCTTGGTGCCTTTATCGTGCTGGTGGCGCGGCACGACCTGTTGCTGTCCCGTGTCCTCTCGATCTTTGGCTCGGCGGCGCTGCTGGTGGTATCGGTGCTGTTGCTGACGGCCATCACGGCCAGCGGGCCCGAGACGTATGCGCTGGGGGATTGGCCCGCGCCCTTCGGCATCGTGCTGGTGGCGGACCGGCTGGCCGCGATGATGCTGACATTGGCCGCGGCGCTGGCCCTGGTCGTGCAGGTCTATGCGGCTGGCTCCGGCTGGGACGCGCGCGGGCAACATTTCCATGCGCTGTGGCAGTTTCAGATGATGGGCATCTGCGGCGCCTTTCTGACCGGCGACGCCTTCAACCTTTTCGTGTTCTTCGAGGTTCTGCTGATTGCCTCATATGGGCTGATGATCCATGCGGGCGGAAAGGCACGTCTGAAGGCCGGGGTGCAGTATATCGCCTATAACCTGATCGGCTCGACGCTGTTCCTGTTCGGGCTGGCCACACTCTATTCCGTGGCCGGCACGCTCAACATCGCCGATCTGGCGGTCAAGCTGACGACCCTGCCCGAAGGCGATGCGGCGTTGATCCGCGTCACCGCGGTGATGCTGATGATGGTCTTTGCCATCAAGGGGGCGCTGGTGCCGCTGCATTTCTGGCTGCCGGCCACCTATGCGCAGGCGCCCGGGCCGGTTTCGGCGCTGTTTGCGGTGATGACCAAGATCGGCGCTTATGCGGCGATCCGTTATTCGACCCTGGTCTTTCCAGCCTCGGTCCCGGCGATCGGCACGATGCTGCAGGATCTGATGTTCTGGGCGGCGATCGCCACGCTGGTGGTGGGCGCGGCAGGCGTGCTGGGGGCTGTGACGCTGAACCGGCTGGCGGCCTTTGCGGCCGTCACCTCGATGGGCACGCTGTTTCTGGCAGCTTCGGGCGGGACCGCGCCGGATACCGCGGCGGCGCTCTATTACACGCTGCACTCCACTTTGGCTGCGGGCGCGCTGTTCCTGATCGCCGATCTGGTGACAACACGGCGCCGCACGGGCGATCTGCGCCGGGCCGTGGCGCCGATTCCGCAGCAAGGGCTGATCGCGGCCCTGTTCATGGCGGCGGCGGTGGCGGCAGCGGGGCTTCCGCCCCTGCCCGGCTTTTTCGGCAAGTTGATGATCCTGCAAGCGTCCGAAGGTGTGCTGAGCTGGGCGGCTATCCTCGGCTCCAGCCTTGTGGTGATCGTCGGCATGGCACGGGCTGGCAGCCTGCTGTTCTGGTCCAGCCATGCGGTGGCCCCCGCGGCTGATGATTTCGACACGCCGCGCAAACCTTGGGCCATTGCCGCCGTGCTGATGCTGCTGGCCGGGATGGCCACCCTGACCGTGGCCAGCGGGCCTGTGACGGCGTGGCTGGCCGAGACCGCCGCCGAGCTGCACGATCCCGCCGCCTATATCGCCGCCAACAATCTGCCGGAGGGCTGAGATGCTGCGCCGCCTGTTCCCTCATCCCGGTTTGACGCTGGTGCTGATCCTGGTCTGGCTTGGCCTTGTGAACGAGTTTCGCTGGGGCAGTCTGGTCTTTGCGATCCTGCTCGGGATCATGATCCCATGGCTGACTGCCGCATGGTGGCCCGACCGTCCGATATTGCGCCTGAAACGGCTGCCGCAGATGATCGAATATGTTTGGATCGTGCTGCATGACATCGTGAAGTCGAATTTCGTGGTGGCAAAGATCGTGCTGTTCCTGCCCCGGCATGCGCTGCGTCCCGCCTGGATCACCGTGCCGATCGATCTGCGCACGCCCGAAGCGATCACGCTGTTGGCCGGCACCATCACCATGACCCCCGGCACCGTGACCGCCGACATGTCCGGGGACGGCCGCGCCTTGCTGGTCCATGCCCTGCACGCCCCCGATCCCGACAGCGTGCGCGACGAAATCAAGGCGCGGTATGAGGCTCGTTTGCGGAGGATCTTCGAATGATCGGCTATGCCCTCGGCTTTGCCAGCGCCTGTTTCACGCTGGGCCTCCTGGCCAACCTCTGGCGTCTCATGCGCGGCCCGACGCCACCGGATCGTATCCTGGCGCTGGACACGATGGTGATGAACATGATCGGCCTGACGGTGGCCTACGGGATCTGGCAGAACACCGGCCTGAATTTCGAGGCAGCCCTGCTGTTCGCCATGACCGGGTTCATCTCGACCGTGGCCTACGCCAAGTTTCTGCTGCGCGGCGACATCATCGAGTGAGGGCGACATGCACCTGATTGCAGAGATCATCATTTCCGCCCTGCTGGTGGTGAGTGGCTTCTTCGCGCTGGTGGGCAGCTATGGCCTGATCCGCCTGCCAGATACCATGACGCGCCTGCATGCGCCGACCAAGGCCTCGACCCTGGGGCTGGGCGGGGTGCTGCTGGCCTCGATGACCTACATGTGGTTCGCGCGTGGGGATCTGAGCTGGCATGAGCTGCTGATCACGCTGTTCATCTTTCTGACAGCGCCGGTCACCGCCAATTTCCTGGCAAAAGCACATATGCACGGCGCCGAACGCACCGAGAACTTGCCCGCCACTGGCACGGAAAGTCTCTGGGCCACCTTCGAGGCGCCCGATCAGCACTTGTCGCCCAACCTGACCGAGACCAAGCCGGAGACAAACCTGACCGAACGGTAAAATCCCGCGACTGCCGCCCTTGCCGAAAGGCGGGGCAGCGTGGCACTCTGCCTGCGGAACGGGTGGAGAAAAGGCCGATGCCGACCGATCAGCTGACACAGATGCAGACGCTGCCGCAACTGACCGGCCATTCCGGCCATCCGCGCAATCCCGGCATGGATCTGGATCTGGACTGGGTGGCCTCGGTTCAGGCCAACACCTCGGCGATCGAGCGGCGCTGCGCCACCCTGCCGGGGCGACGGTCAATCAAGAAGGACTGGCAGGCGGCGTGGCTGTTGAAAGCCGTCAGCCTGATCGACCTGACCACCCTGTCCGGCGATGATACCGAAGGTCGGGTGCGGCGGCTGTGCGCCAAGGCCCGCCAGCCCATCGCGCCGGCGATGCTTGAGGCGTTGGGCATGCCCGGCCTGACCGTGGGCGCGGTCTGCGTCTATCACGAGATGGTGGAACCGGCGGTGCGCGCGCTGGAGGGATCGGGCATACCGGTCGCCGCCGTCTCGACCGGGTTTCCCGCCGGTCTGTCGCCTTGGCATCTGCGGATCGCCGAGATCGGCGAAAGCGTGAAGGCGGGCGCACAGGAGATCGACATCGTCATCTCGCGCCGCCATGTTCTGACCGGCAACTGGCAGGCGCTCTATGACGAAATGCGCGAGATGCGGGCCGCCTGCGGGCAGGCCCATGTGAAGGCGATCCTTGCGACGGGCGAGTTGCAGACCCTGCGCAACGTCGCCCGCGCCAGTCTGGTCTGCATGATGGCCGGCGCGGACTTCATCAAGACCTCGACGGGCAAGGAAGCGGTGAACGCCACCCTGCCCGTCAGCCTGACGATGATCCGCGCGATCCGGGATTACGAGACGCGCACCGGTTTCAAGGTCGGCTACAAGCCTGCGGGCGGGATCTCCAAGGCCAAGGACGCGCTGGTCTATCTGAGCCTGATGAAGGACGAGCTGGGCCATGACTGGCTGCAACCGGACCTGTTCCGCTTTGGCGCCTCCAGCCTTTTGGGCGATATCGAACGGCAGTTGGAGCATCATCTGACCGGGCATTATTCGGCCGGGTGGCGCCATGGGCTGGGCTGAGGCAAGGGGCGCTGCCCCTCGGCCTGCGGCCTCACCCCGGGGTATTTGGATCATGATGAAAAGGGCGCTGTGATGTCGGTGCGGGATATCTTTGCAAGCATGGACTATGGCCCGGCCCCGGAAAGCGCCACCGAGGCGCTGGACTGGATCAAGGGGCATGGCGGGCGGTTCGGCTGCTTTGTCGATGGCCGGTTTCAGCATGAGGGTGCGGTTTTCGAAACGCGCAACCCGGCAACCGGGGCGGTGCTGGCCGAGGTGACGCAAGGCACTGGCGCGGATGTGGAGGCGGCGGTGGCGGCAGCTCGGCGCGCCTTTGGCCGGTGGTCAAAAACCTCGGGCGCGGAACGAGCACGGGTGCTGTATGCGCTGGGGCGGCTGGTGCAGAAAAACGCGCGGCTGTTCGTAGTGCTGGAGACGCTGGATAACGGCAAGCCGATCCGCGAATCGCGCGATATCGACCTGCCCTTGGTGGCGCGGCATTTCGGCTATCACGCGGGCCTTGCGCAGCTGATCGAGGAAGAGGCGCCGGGCATGGTGCCGCATGGCGTGTGCGCGGCGGTGATCCCGTGGAACTTTCCGCTATTGATGCTGGCATGGAAGGTGGCGCCGGCGCTGGCGGCCGGCAATACCGTGGTGGTCAAGCCTGCCGAACAGACACCGCTGACTGCGCTGCTGTTTGCCGAGATCGCGCGCGAGGCCGGTTTGCCCAAGGGCGTGCTGAACATCGTCACCGGTGATGGGGAAACCGGGGCGGCGCTGGTGGCCCATCCGGGCGTTGACAAGGTCGCCTTCACCGGCTCGACCGAAGTCGGGCGCGCGATCCGCCGTGCCACCGCCGGCACCGGCAAGGCCCTGACGCTGGAGTTGGGCGGCAAAAGCCCGTTCATCGTCTTTGACGACGCCGATGTCGATTCGGCCATCGAAGGGTTGGTCGATGCGATCTGGTTCAATCAGGGCCAGGTCTGCTGCGCCGGCTCGCGCCTGTTGGTGCAGGAAGGGCTGGCCCCGCGCTTTGTCGACAAGCTGAAGCGGCGGATGGCCGGGCTGCGGCTGGGCAACCCGCTGGACAAGTGCATCGATATCGGCGCGATCATCGACCGGGTGCAGCATGATCGCATCGCCGCGATGGTGGCGGGCGGCGGGGGCGTGGTCTGGCAGCCGGACTGCGCCCTGCCGGAGGGCGGGTGTTTCTTCCCGCCGACGCTGGTCACCGGTCTGTCGCCCGCCGATCCGCTGATGCAGGAAGAAATCTTTGGCCCGGTTCTGGTGGCCACGACCTTCCGCACGCCAGCCGAGGCGGTGGAGCTGGCCAATAACAGCCGCTACGGCCTTGCGGCATCGGTCTGGAGCGAGAATGTGAATCTTGCCCTCGATATCGCGCCGAAGCTGCGGGCGGGGGTGGTCTGGGTCAATGGCACCAACATGTTCGACGCTGCCGCCGGTTTCGGCGGGGTGAAGGAGTCGGGTTTTGGCCGCGAAGGCGGACGCGAGGGGTTGCGCCATTGGCTGAAACCCGCAGCCAAGGCTGTCGCAGCGCGCGCGCCGGTCCACACGCCCCCGCCCGAGCAGCCGCTGGTCGAGGGGATCGACCGCACTGCCAAGCTTTATGTCGGCGGCAAGCAGGCCCGGCCGGATGGCGGCTATTGCCGGGCGGTGTTTGGCCTGCGGGGCAAACTGTTGGGCCATGCGCCGATCGGCAACCGCAAGGATATCCGCAACGCCGTGGAGGCCGCGCAAGCCGCGCAGAAGGGCTGGGCCAAGGCCACCGCGTGGAACCGGGCGCAGGTCGTCTATTACATCGCCGAAAACCTCTCGGCCCGCGGGGCGGAGTTTGCCGCCCGGATCACCGCCCTGACCGGGCGCGATGGCACGGCAGAGGTGCAGGCCAGCATCGAGCGGCTGTTCACCTGGGCGGCATTGGCCGACAAGCATGAAGGTCGTGCCAAGCCCGTGCCGATGCGCGGCCTTGCGCTGGCGATGCCCGAGCCCGTGGGCGTGATCGGTGCGCTGCTGCCCGAGGAGGTGCCGCTTCTGGCGCTGGTCTCGGTGATGGGGGCGGCGATCGCGATGGGCAATGCCTGCGTGATCGTGCCGGGACAGGCCGGCGCGCTGGTGGCCTGCGATCTGTGGCAGGTGCTGGAAACCTCGGACGTGCCCGGCGGCGTGGTCAACATCATCAGCGGCCCGCATGGCGATCTGGCCAAGGCGCTTGCCGGGCATATGGATGTCGAGGCGGTCTGGAGCTTTTCCGGCGCCGATATATCGGGCCTCATCGAGGCCGAATCTGCCGGCAATCTCAAGCGCACCTGGGTCAACTACGGCAGGGCACGCGATTGGTCCCGCGCTGATGCGGCGGCGTTTCTGGCCGAGGCGACCGAGATGAAAACCGTCTGGGTGCCTTACGGCGAGTGATCAGGCCCGCCCGGCGGTGGCCGACAGCGACAGCGGGTCGACCCCCAGCTGTTTCAAGGCCGCCGCCCATTTGCCGCCATCATCCGCGGCAAACACCAGATCCTGCGGGGCGTCGGCCGTCAGCCAGTCGTTGCGCGCGATCTCGGCCTCCAGCTGCCCTGGCCACCAGCCGGCGTAGCCCAGCGCCAGCAGCGCGCGGGAGGGGCCGCCCCCCGTGGCCAGCGATTGCAGCACGTCCATCGTGCCGGTCAGGCCGTAGTCGCCCGCAACCTCCAGCGTGCCACCCTCGCCCGGCCAATCGGTCGAATGCAGCACGAAACCGCGCCCGCGTTCTACCGGGCCACCGAAATGCACGCGGATGTCGCGCCCCTCGGGGCTGGTCGGGATGTTGAGATGCTGCAACAACCCGGCAAAGTTCAGGTCCGGCAGGGGCTTGTTGACGATCAGCCCCATCGCCCCCTCGTCCGAATGGGCGCAGATCAGCACCACGCTATGGGCAAACCGTGGATCGCCCATGCCGGGCATCGAAATCAGGATCGAGCCAGTCAGGTCCATGTGCCGCACCTCCGTTTTCTTCAATGTGGGCCGGCGGGCGGGCTGCGGCAAGAGGGCCACTGTAACGCGGTGTCGCCCGAATGTGATTTTGCTGAATCGTTCGGGCGCGCCATATCGGGGGCATGAGAAAAGCCTTTGCCCTCCTGCTCGCCCTCGCCCTGCCCGCCCAGGCGGAAAGCCCGCCGCAGATTCTGGCGGCAGAGATCCTGCCCGGCTGGACCACCGAAAGCGGCACCCGCATGGCTGCGCTGCACCTTCAACTGGCCCCCGGCTGGAAAACCTACTGGCGCAGCCCCGGCGATGCCGGTCTGCCTCCGCAGTTCGACTGGTCGGGCTCGGCCAATCTGGCGGGCGCGCAGTTGCACTGGCCGACGCCGCAGGTGTTTGAGCGCGACGGGGTGCAGACCATCGGCTATCTCGACGAGCTGATCCTGCCGATCGAATTGACCCCGGTCGATCCGACCCAGCCGATGCAGATTGCCGCCCGCATCGACCTTGGCATCTGCGAGGATGTCTGCATGCCCGCGGCGCTGGACCTTGACGCAAACCTTGGGGGCGCGCAGCCGCAGCCGACGGAAGACCCGCGCATCGCGGCCGCGCTGGCGCACCTGCCTGAGACCGAAACGGGCGGCGTGGCCTGCGCGGTCGAGCCGATCAGCGACGGTGTCCGCGTCACGGCACGGTTCGATATGCCGAGGATCACCGACCCTCAGGCTGTTGTGATCGAGCCTGCCGAGGCTGGCATCTGGGTGTCTGACGCGGTGCTGGAACAACAGGAGGGCAAGCTGACCGCCGAGGCCGATCTGGTGCCGGGGGCGGGAAAGCCCTTCGATCTGGACACGACGGGCCTGCGTATGACCGTGTTGGGCAAGGACGGCGCGGTCGAGATCACCGGCTGCGATTGAGCCTCAGCCAACGCTGAGCGTCAGCCAACGCTGTCCAGCCGCGCGCGCAACGACAGCAGGTCGGCCCAGGCCTCGCGCTTGGCCGACGGGTTCCGGAGCAGATAGGCCGGATGCAGCATCGGCAGGACCGGCTTGCCAAGCCCTTGCGTCCACTCTCCGCGCAGCCGGGTGATCCCCGACACGCCCAGCACCGCCTTGGCCGAGGTATTGCCCATGACCACGATTAACGCAGGATCGGCCAGCGCCACATGTCGGCGCAGAAAGGGCAGCATCATCGCGATTTCTTCAGCCGAGGGGTCACGGTTGCCGGGCGGCCGCCACGGCATGACATTGGTGATGTAAATCCCCGCCTGCGCATCAGGGCTGGAGCGCGACAGGCCGATCGCCGCAAACATCCGGTCCAGCATCTGCCCGGCCCGGCCCACGAAGGGGCGGCCGGACACATCCTCGTCACGTCCCGGCGCCTCGCCGATCAGCATCACGCGCGCATCTGCCCGCCCATCACAGAACACGGTGTTCCGGGCGCCCTTTTTCAGATCGCAATGCGGAAAGGCGGCCAGCGCGTCGTGCAGGGCCTCGAGGCTGGTGGCGCGGCCGGCCGCCGCTTCGGCCTCGGCTACGGGGTCAACCTTGGTGGCGGGCGGCGGCGGTTCTGATGGGGTCTGGCGGGTCGTCTGACGCGGGGCCGGGGCAGGCTCGGCCGCGCGGGCGGCCGCTTCGGCCTCGGCCAGCGCAAAACGGTCCAGCGGCGCGTCCAGCATCAGCTCATCGACGCCCATCTCAAGCTGCCAGGCCAGCGCGGCTAGGCTGGCATGCCAATCGGCGGTGATGTCGGCGGCGATTCCCATGGCCGCCAAGCTATGCCGGGGCGGGCCAAGGCACAACACGCGCTTGCCCCCTCGGCGCGGCCTTCCTATAACCGCGCGAAACCAAGGGAGATGCCCATGAGCTTCCGCGCCCGTCACCTGCTTGGCATCGAGCATCTGGCCCCCGATGAAATCCGCACCGTTCTTGACCTTGCCGACCGCTATGTGGAGCTGAACCGCCGCACGGTAAAGGCCTCGGACGCGTTGGCGGGGCTGACCCAGATCAACATGTTCTTCGAAAACTCCACCCGCACGCAGGCCAGTTTTGAACTGGCCGGCAAGCGGCTGGGGGCCGATGTGATGAACATGGCGGTGTCGCAGTCCAGCGTGAAAAAGGGCGAAACCCTGATCGATACCGCCCTGACGCTGAACGCCATGCATCCCGACCTGCTGGTGGTGCGGCATCCGGCCTCGGGTGCGGTCAACCTTCTGGCCAGCAAGGTGAATTGCGCGGTGCTGAACGCGGGCGACGGCCGGCACGAGCATCCCACGCAGGCGCTGCTGGATGCGCTGACCATCCGCCGCGCCAAGGGCCGCATCCAGCGCCTGACCGTTGCGATCTGTGGCGACATCGCCCACAGTCGGGTGGCGCGCAGCAACCTGATCCTGCTGGGCAAGATGGAAAACCGAGTGCGGCTGGTCGGCCCGCCCACCCTGATGCCGCCCGGCGTGGCCGAGTTTGGCTGCGAGGTGACCGATGACATGCGCGAGGGGCTGAAGGGCGCCGACGTCGTCATGATGCTGCGCCTTCAGAAAGAGCGGATGGATGGCGGCTTCATCCCCTCGGAACGCGAATATTACCACCGCTACGGGCTGGATGCCGAAAAGCTGGCCCATGCCGCGCCCGATGCGATCGTCATGCATCCCGGCCCGATGAACCGCGGCGTCGAGATCGACGGCGAGATTGCCGATGACATCAACCGCTCGGTCATTCAGGAGCAGGTCGAGATGGGCGTGGCAGTGCGGATGGCCTGCATGGACCTGCTGGCCCGCAACCTGCGCGCCGAACGTGGGGCCAAGGCGGTGGAAACCTATGTCTGAGATCCAGCGCGACCCGGTCCTCGGCCTCGATCAGCCTCTGGCTGAGGGCGAGCGGCTGCTGGCGACCCTGACCGCCGATGGCCAGACCTATATCCGCAACCATCTGATCATGGTCGTCGTGTTCGGTTTCATCGCCGGCGTGGTGCTGTGGTGGATCGACAACCCGACGCCCTGGGTCGGCCCGCTGGCCGCGGCGCTGGCGATCGGGATAAGGGCCGCCTACTTGCGGTCCGAGGCGCTGGGTCAGGCGTGGCGCGTGACCGATCGGCGACTGTTGGGCCCCGGCGGGCGGGCGGTGGCCCTGGCGGATATCCGCGAGGCGCGCCCGTTCTTCGGGGATGTCCAGATCATCACCCAAAGCGGCGACAAGCACTTGATCAAATACCAGCGCGAGGCCGCAAGAACCATCGCCGCGATCACCGATGCCCGCAACGGCAAGCGCAGGAAAGGCTGAGAAGGCACCATGCTGCATTTCACCAATGTCCGCCTGATCGACCCCGAAGGCCTCAGCGACCAGCCCGGCAGCCTGACCGTCAGTGGCGGGCTGATTGCGGCCGTCGATGGCCCCGCCCCCGCCGGGGCCGAGGTGATCGACGGCGGCGGCAAATGCCTCGCCCCCGGCATCGTCGATTGGGGCGTCAAGATCGGCGAACCGGGCGAACGCCACCGCGAGAGTTTCCGCTCGGCTGGGCTTGCGGCGGCGGCGGGGGGCGTGACCACGATCATTGCCCGCCCCGACACCGTCCCCGCCATCGACACCCCCGAAACGCTGGAGTTCGTGACCCGCCGCGCGGCCGAGGCCAGCCCCGTGCGCATCCGGCACATGGCGGCGCTGACCAAAGGCCGGCGCGGGCATGAGATGACCGAGATCGGTTTCCTGATGGATGCCGGCGCCGTGGCCTTTACCGATGCCGATGCGGTATCCAGTGACACCAAGGCGCTGGGCCGCGCGCTGACCTATGCCCGCAGTCTTGGCGCCCTGGTGGTTGGCCATCCGCAAGAGCCGGGCTTGTCGGCGGGCGCCGCAGTCACGTCTGGCAAGTTTGCCTCGCTGCGCGGCCTGCCCGCGGTGCATCCCATGGCCGAGCGGATCGGGCTGGACCGCGATCTGGGCCTGGTCGAGATGACGGGCGTGCGCTATCACGCCGACCAGATCACCGTCGCACGCAGCCTGCCCTCGCTGGAGCGGGCCAAGCGCGCCGGGCTGGATGTGACCGCCGGCGTCTCGATCCACCACCTGACGCTGAACGATCTGGACGTGGGCGATTATCGCACCTTCTTCAAGCTGACCCCGCCGCTGCGATCCGAGGATGACCGGCTGGCCATGGTCGATGCGGTGGGCACCGGGCTGATCGATGTGATCTGCTCGATGCACACCCCTGCGGATGAGGAAAGCAAGCGCCTGCCCTATGAAGAGGCCGCCGCCGGTGCCGTGGGTCTGCAAACCCTGCTGCCCGCGGCCATGCGGCTGTATCACGCGGGGCTTCTCAGCCTGCCGCAACTGTGGCGCGCAATGAGCTTCAACCCGGCACAACGGCTGGGGCTGCCCGTCGGACGGCTGGCGGTGGGGGCGCCCGCCGATCTGGTGCTGTTCGACACCGATGCGCCCTTTGTGCTGGACCGTTTCACACTGATGTCGAAATCCAAGAATACCCCCTTTGACGGCGCGCGGATGGAAGGCAAGGTGCTGGGCACCTGGGCCGGTGGCCGGCGTATCTATGCGGAGGGGCAGAATGCCTGAACTGGTCACACCCGGCGCGACCCTGGCGATCGTTGCGGCGCTGGCCTATCTGCTGGGCTCGGTGCCCTTCGGCATCCTGATCACCCGCTCTCTGGGGCTGGGCGACCTGCGCCAGATCGGCTCGGGCAATATCGGCGCAACAAATGTGCTGCGCACCGGCAACAAGGCCGCCGCCGCGGCCACGCTGCTGCTGGATGCCGCTAAGGGCGGCGTCGCGGTGCTGCTTGCCCGCGCGCTGGTCGCCGAGGATGCCGCCCAATTGGCCGGACTGTCGGCCTTTCTGGGCCATCTGTTCCCGGTGTTTCTGAATTTCAAGGGCGGCAAGGGGGTTGCGACCTTTCTGGGCACCCTTCTGGCGCTGGCCTGGCCGGTGGGCGTGGCCTGCTGTGCCACCTGGCTGGTCGTGGCGGTGCTGAGCCGCATCTCGTCGCTGTCGGCGTTGGTGGCAGCCGGATCGTCAACCTTCTGGATGCTGGGGCTGGGTCATGGCCGGTTGATGATTCTGGGCGTGATCCTGACGCTGCTGGTCTATTGGCGTCACGCCGCCAATATCGCCCGCCTCAAAGCCGGGACCGAGCCGAAGATCGGCAAGAAGTAAGAGAAAGGCGCGGCATTTGCCGCGCCTTTTTTCTTACAACTGCGTGGCGGCGTAGATCCGGCCAAGATCGCCACCCCATTCGCCTTTCAGCGCCTTGAGATAGCGGTCGGCCTGCACCTCGCCCCGGTCGAGGCTTTCGACCAGCGGCGCCAGCCAACGCTCTTCGCCCAGGCCCCGCGCGGCCAGACCAGCATGCGACAGGCCCACGGCGGCGCGCGCCAGATCCATCAGCTTGACGCCCCCGGCCTCACCGGCCAGGGCCGAGACCGAAGCGGCAACCCGCAGCCCCTCGCGCGTCTCGGCGTCAAAGCCCTTGACCAGATCCCAGGCTGCATCCAGCGCCGTCTGGTCATACATCAGCCCCACCCAGAAGGCCGGCAGCGCGATGATATGCGCGCGGTCGCCGCAATCTGCGCCGCGCATCTCAATGTATTTCTTGACCCTCGCCTCGGGGAAGACCGTCGTCATATGGTCGGCCCAATCGCTGAGCGTGGGCTTTTCGCCCGGCAGCGCCGGCAGCTTGCCATTCAGGAAATCGCGGAAACTCTGGCCGCGGGCATCAATGTATTGGCCGTCGCGATAGACGAAATACATCGGCACATCCAGAACCCAGTCCACATAGGCCTGAAAGCCCATGCCGGACTCGAAGGCGAAGGGCAGCATGCCCGTGCGCGAATCGTCGAGCGAGCGCCAGATCCGCGAGCGCCAGCTGCGGTGGCCGTTGGGCTTGCCTTCAAAGAAGGGCGAGGACGCAAACAGCGCCGTCGCCACCGGCTGCAAAGCCAGCGCCACGCGCAGCTTCTTCACCATGTCGGCCTCGGAGGCATAGTCGAGATTCACCTGCACGGTGCAGGTGCGATACATCATCTGGGTGCCGTGCGTGCCGACACGCCCCATATATTCGGTCATCAGCCGATACCGCCCCTTGGGCATCACCGGCATGTCCTCGTGCCGCCAGATCGGTGCGGCGCCGAGGCCCGAAAAGCCGATGCCCAACGGTCCGGCAATCTGCGCCACCTCGGCCAGATGCTGATCCAGCTCGGCGGCAACGGCGTGGATGTCGGTCAGCGGTGCGCCCGACAGCTCCAGCTGGCCGCCCGGCTCGAGGCTGACATTCGCGCCATTGCGGCTAAGACCGATCAGCGCGCCCTGCTCCAGCACCGGCTGCCAGCCGAACCTGTCGCGCAGCCCCTCCAGCACCGCCTTGACCGAGGCCGGGCCGTCACAGGGCAAGGGCGCAGCCCCATTGTCGATCCAGCCGAACTTCTCATGCTCGGTGCCAATGCGCCAATCCGCCGGCGGTTTGCAGCCGCTTTCCATATAGGCCGCCAGCTGATCGAGGCTTTCGATCGGGCCGCCGCCGGACTGAGGAATGGACATGGCAACTCTCCGCTCTTTCGGGACGCGTAGTGGTGACGGCGCGGCGGGCCGGTGTCAAGACGGCCACCTGCCGCGCGGCCCCCGCAATCCGTGCAGCGTTGCACAGATCACCCGCGCGGATGTTGCAACCGCGCCACGGGCCTGCGCCAGATCACCGCGCCCAGCGCATCGGGCGCTGTCGCCTCCAACGCGGCGACCAGCCCGGCCGAATCCATGCCTGGCAGGGCCGACAGCGCGTCAAACAGCACCTCGGCCCCGGCAGCATCCACGGGCACCTCCAGCGCGCCCTGATCCAGCCGCAACCGCCACAATCGCTGGCCGGCGCGGACGATCAGCCGCACCTCGGTCACGTCGCGCAACGGCGCGACCCCGCCGAAATCCGGGCTGAAATAGCGGATTTCGCCCTCGTCGATCTCGACCAGACCGGGGCCGTCCTGGCCTGCCCCGGCAAAGCGCAGGCGCCGCAAGGCCAGAATGCCGAAGGCCGCGGCCAGTGCCGCCAGCGCCAGCCCCATGGGCAGCAACACGATCCCGCCCTTGGCCGCCAGCCACAGGCCCAGCGCCACGCCCAGGGCAGACAGCCCCACCTCGTGCCAACGGTGCAGAAAGGCCATGGCCTCGGGGCGGATCACACCCAGTCCCCGAGGCTGGCCTGCCACAGCGTGATCGCCGCCAGTGCCGCGGTTTCGGCGCGCAGCACCCGCGGGCCAAGGCTGGCCGGCAGCACCTGCGGATGGGCGCGCAGGCGGGCACGTTCCTCGTCGGAAAAGCCGCCCTCCGGCCCGATCAGGATCGCCCATGGCCCGCGCGGCGCATCGGCAAGAACCGTCGCCACCCCGGCCAACGCCTCGTCCCCCCAGAGGATGCGACGATCCGCCGGCCAATTGGCCAACAGACGATCCAAGGGCTGCAACTCGGCCACTTCGGGCACGAAACAGGCACCGCATTGCTCGGCCGCCTCGACGGCATGGGCGCGCGCCTTGTCGGCCCGCAACCGCTCGGCATTGGTAAAGCGGGTCTGGACCGGCACGAGGCGCCGCACCCCCAGCTCGACCGCCTTTTCCACCAGAAAATCGGTGCGGGCCTTTTTCAGCGGTGCGAAGATCAGCCAAAGGTCGGGGGGCACGATCTGCGGGGCGATCTGTTGCTCGGCCCGCAGGATGCCGGCGCGTTTTCCGGCCGCCTCGACCCGGGCGCGCCAGACGCCGTCGCGGCCATTGAACACCGCCAGCGTGGCGCCCAAAGACAGGCGCATCACCGCGAACAGATAGTTGGCCTGCCCCTCTGACAGGGCCAGTGCTTGCCCCGTCGCCAGCGGCTGGTCTATGTGGAGCCTGATCTTTTCCTGCGTCATGGTCCAAACCTATGCCTCCCGCCAACGGATTGCCAGATGGAACGCCCGCGGGCATCGTCGCGGATGCGCCGCCAGACAATTGGGTGGATCGTTACGCCCCGCCCGCCACGCGCCCCTGGCTGCGCCTCAGCCGGGCAGACCGGCCGATCGGCACCTGGCTGCTGCTGATCCCCTGCTTCTGGGGCCTGGCGCTGGCAATCGCGGCCGATCCCGCGGGCGCGCGGCTGTTCGACCTGTGGGTGCTGATCGGCTGCACCCTCGGATCGGCGGTCATGCGCGGCGCGGGCTGCACCTGGAATGACATCACCGACCGCGAGTATGACGCGGCCGTGGCGCGCACCCGCTCGCGCCCGATCCCATCGGGACAGGTCAGCGTCAAGGGCGCGCTGCTGTGGCTGGTGGCGCAAACCGCAATCGGCGGAGCGGTGCTGCTGACCTTTCCGCCCGCGGCGATCCTCTGGGGGCTGATCGCCTTGCTGCCCGTCGCGGTCTATCCCTTCGCCAAACGCTTTACCTGGTGGCCGCAGGCATTTCTGGGAATCGCGTTCAACTGGGGCGCGCTGGTGGCCTGGGCGGCCCATGCCGGCAGCCTGAGCCTGCCGGCGATCCTGCTGTGGCTGGGCGGTCTGTTCTGGACGCTGTTTTATGACACGATCTATGCACATCAGGACAAGGAAGATGACGCCCTGATCGGCGTGAAATCGACGGCCCGCCTGTTTGGCGATCACGGCACGCGTCGGTGGCTGGCTGTCTTTGCGGGTCTGACAGTGCTGACACTGGCAGCCGCGGTTCTGGTGGCGCTGCCGACAGGGGGCGCGCGGCAACTCGCGCTGTCGGGCGTCGCGGTCTTTGGACTGCACATGCTGTGGCAGCTGGCCCGGCTGGACACCCGCGACCCCGCGCTTTGCCTGCGGCTGTTTCGCACCAACCGTGATGCGGGGCTTGCGTTTGCGCTGTTTCTTGCCGGTGCGGCGGTGCTTTGATTGATTGCGGGCGATCCAGCGCCTAGAAGTGCGAGAAACCGCCAAGGATCGCCCCTTTTCATGCAATTTTCGGCCCTTATGTCGCGCATTCCGCCCCGCCTGCTGGCCCCCGTGGCCTTCGCGGCGGCCTTTCTTCTGGCGCTGCTGGTGGCCTGGTGGGGCGCGGTGATGATCGAAAGCCGCTCGGTCCGGGCCGCCAATTCGCAGCTTCTGACCGCGGGCATCACCTGGACCGAGGTCAGCGCCTCGGGTTTGCAGGTGCGGGTTCATGGCACCGCCCCCAATGAGGCTGCGCGCTATCGCGCCATCAACCTGATCGGCACGGTGGTCGACAGCGCCCGCATCCATGACCATCTGGAGGTGCCCCCGCCCCGCGCCATCGAGGCACCGCGCTTTTCGGTCGAGATCCTGCGCAATGACGATGGCGTATCGCTGATCGGCCTGCTGCCGACCCCGCCACGCGACAAGGACGCGCCGCCCCCGGCCGACGAGGACAGCCCGCCCAACCTCCTGGCCGCGCAAGTGGCCAAGATCGCGCGCGACGTGCCGGTTTCGAATATGCTGGAGGCCGCCAATTTCCCGCCCCCCGAAACCTGGGATGCGGCGGTGAAGTTTGGCCTGGCTGCGCTGGAACTTCTGCCACGGGCCAAGATTTCGGTCGCGCAAGATGTGGTGGCGGTGACGGCCATTGCGGAAAGCGAGGCGCAGAAGCGCGATTACGAGGCACGCTTGCGCCGCGCGACGCCCAAGGGGGTCGAGGCGCGCATCTCGATTTCGGCCCCACGCCCCGTGCTGACCCCCTTCACGTTGCGCTTCGTGATCGACGCCGATGGCCCGCGCTTTGATGCCTGCTCTGCCGATACCGAGCGGGCCCGCGACCGGATTCTGGCCGCTGCCAAATCCGCCGGGCTGACGGACGCCGCGCCCTGCACCATCGGCCTTGGCGTGCCCAGCCCCAGCTGGGGCGAGGCAACCGCCACCGCCATCGCCGCGCTGGCCGAGATCGGCAAGGGCTCGGTCACCTTCTCGGATGCCGATGTTTCGCTGCTGGCCGATGCCGAAACCACGCAGGCGGTATTCGACCGGGTGGTGGGCGAGTTGCAGGCCAGCCTGCCCAGAGTCTTTTCGCTGAAAGCCACGTTACAGCCCAAACCGACGGCAGTGCAGGAAGGCCCGGCCGAGTTGACCGCCGACCTCAGCGCCGACGGCCGCGTCGTCGTGCGGGGCCGACTGGTGGACAACCTGCAGAAATCTGCGGTCGAGAGCTTTGCCAAGGCCCGCTTTGGTGCCGGTCGCGCCTACATCGCCACCCGTTTTGACCCTGGCCTGCCAGAGGGCTGGCCGCTGCGGGTTCTGGCGGGCCTCGAATCGCTGTCGCTTCTGACGGAAGGCAAACTGACCGTCCGCGCCGATCTGGTCGAGGTGACGGGCGTGACTGGCGATCAGGGCGCGCGGGCGCGGATCACCCAGCTTCTGTCCGACAAGCTGGGGCAAGGACAGACCTTCCGCGTCTCGGTCCGTTATGACGAGGCGCTGGACCCACTGGCTGCCCTGCCCACCCCGCAGGAATGTCTGGCCGACATGATGAAGGTTCTGGCCGGTGGCACCATCACCTTCACCCCTGGCTCGGCCGAAATCTCGCCCGAGGGGCAGACCATGATCGGCGCGCTGTCCAAGGTGATGGAGGCCTGCCCGCCGCTGGAACTCGAGGTTGCCGGCCATACCGATGCCCAGGGCTCGACCTCGGGCAATCAGGCCCTCAGCCAGGCACGGGCCGAGGCAGTGGTGCTGGCATTGCAGGGACGACGAATCGATGTGTCCGGGATGGTGGCCAAGGGCTATGGCGAGGGCGTGCCGGTGGCTGACAATGGCACTGAAGAGGGGCGTGAGGCGAATCGCCGGATCGAGTTCACGCTGCTGAACGCAGCGGTGCCCGCCGCCTCCACCGCCGAGACACAGCCCGAAGCGCAGACCGAGGCGCCCCGGACGGCCGGCGACGGCGCGGCGCCGGACTTTTCGGCCGATACCAGCCCCTCGCTTGCACCCGCCAACGATGTCCGCCCCCGCCCGCGCCCCGCGCGCGACTGATCCCCACGGAATTGCCCCGGAAGGCCCGCGATGAACCGCACCGAATTTGTGATCGCCACTGCCCTGATCCTGCTGATCGCCTTTGCTCTGGGCTGGCTAGCCTATTGGGCGTTGCACCGATTTTCACGGATTTCAGCGGCGGACATGGGCGAGGTGGACCGGCTGGCGCAAGCCCTGCACGAAGTCGAAGAAGAACGCGATCAGGCGCTGGTCTATCTTGAAAGCCGCGAGTCCGAGCTGATGAACCAGATCACCCAGACCGAGGCCGAGTTGCGCGCCGCGATGGAAGGCCTGCGGGACGCCCGCCATGAGGCCGAAGAGATGCGCGCCTATATCGAGCGGATGCATTCCAACGGCTGACCCTGGCAACGGCTGACCCTCGCCAGATTTGATCAAAATTTCGCGTTTCACCCCCGACGGTGACACGCCCGCACTGGACTTGTGGGCCGTCAAAGTGTTTTCTCTGCCCCAAACTCGCATAACCGGGAGGCCACCCATGCTCGATACTGCCAGCGACCTGCGCTCCATGCTGAAAGACCCCTCGCTTTTGGTCACGAAAGCCTTCGTGGCCGGCGAATGGGTCGATGCCGATGACGGGGCCACCTTTGCCGTCACCAACCCCGCCCGCGGCGACGTGATCTGCACGATCCCCGATCTGGGCCGGGCCGAAACCGCCCGCGCCATCACCGCCGCCAACACAGCGATGAAGGACTGGGCCGCGCGCACCGGCAAGGAGCGTGCCGCCGTGATGCGCAAATGGTTTGAGCTGATGATGGCCAACCAGGACGATCTGGGCGCGATCCTGACCGCCGAGATGGGCAAGCCGCTGGCGGAGGCCAAGGGCGAGGTGGCCTATGGTGCCAGCTTCATCGAATGGTTCGGCGAAGAGGCCAAGCGGATCTATGGCGAAACCGTGCCGGGCCACCAGCGCGACAAGCGCATCACGGTGATCAAGCAGCCGATCGGCGTGGTGGGCTCGATCACGCCGTGGAACTTCCCGAACGCCATGATCACCCGCAAGGCGGGCCCCGCATTGGCCGCGGGCTGCGGCTTTGTCGCCCGCCCCGCCGCGGAGACCCCGCTGTCCGCGCTGGCGATGGCCGTGCTGGGCGAGCGCGCCGGCCTGCCCAAGGGCATCCTGTCTGTCATCACCTCGACCAAATCTTCGGCCATCGGCAAGGAGTTCTGCGAGAACCATCTGGTGCGCAAGCTGACCTTCACCGGCTCGACCGAGGTGGGTCGTATCTTGCTGCGTCAGGCGGCCGATCAGGTGATGAAATGCTCGATGGAACTGGGCGGCAACGCGCCGTTCATCGTCTTCGACGACGCGGATCTGGATGCCGCCGTCGCCGGTGCGATGATGTCCAAGTTCCGCAACAACGGCCAGACCTGCGTTTGCGCCAACCGGATCTATGTGCAGTCTTCGGTCTATGACGCCTTTGCCGAAAAGCTGCGCGCCGCGGTGGCCAAATCCCGCGTGGGTGATGGCCTGACCGAGCAGGTCGAGTTCGGCCCGCTGGTCAACCTGGCCGCGGTCGAGAAGGTCGAGGAACACATCGCCGATGCCAAGGCCAAGGGCGCTGAAGTCGCCATCGGCGGCGCCCGCCATGAAAAGGGCGGCAACTTCTTCCAGCCCACCATCCTGACCGGCGTGACCGACGAGATGATGGTCACGAACGAAGAGACCTTCGGCCCGCTGGCGCCGCTGTTCAAGTTCGAGACCGAGGAAGAGGTGATCGAAAAGGCCAACAACACCATCTTCGGCCTCGCCTCCTATTTCTACGCCCGCGACATCGGCCGCATCACCCGCGTGCAAGAGGCGCTGGAATACGGCATCGTCGGCGTGAACACCGGCATCATCTCGACCGAGCTGGCCCCGTTTGGCGGTGTCAAGCAATCCGGCTTGGGCCGCGAAGGCTCGCGCCACGGGATGGACGACTATCTGGAGATGAAATACATCTGCCTGTCGATCTGAGATCGGCCCAGAGGGCTGCAAAGGGCGGGGTTTCCCCGCCCTTTTTTCATTGCGGCAGGCGGTAGAAACGATCGGCAGGTGCCGGGTGTCGCAGCAGCGCGGCCATGGCCCGCAAGGCGCGCAGCGGCCGCGTGGTCAGAAAGGCCGGGGGGGCCGCCTGCGGGGCAAAGCCTGCCGCGGTGGCGATCCGGTCCAGCGTGGCGGGGGTGAAGGCGTTCAGATGTTCCAGCGGCTGCAACCGGTGGAACTGGTCGAAATCGCGCGGCACTGTCAAGCCACTGCAATCGGGCACCGCCAGAAACAGCACCGCGCCGGGCCGCATCGCCCCGGTCACGCGGCGCAGCAGCGCCAGCGGATCGGGCAGATGCTCCAGCACCTGATCCAGAACAACTGCATGAAAGCCGCCGCCGGCCGCAACCTCGACCTGCGCCAGATCGGGGCAGACGGCGGCACTACAGCTACGCGCCTGCGCGGCGCGGCTTTCGCTCATTTCCACCCCGAAGGCCTGAAAGCCCAGCGCCCGCGCGGCCAACAGCCCGGCCCCTGCCCCGCAGCCGAAATCCAGAAGGCGCAGCGGACCATCGGGCTGCGTCTGCCGCGCCAGATGGCGCAGCCGCAGCGCGATCTTCACGCGGCGGTCGGCATCTGCCTCGGCTGCGGGCGGCAGATGGGCAACCTCGAACCGCGCGGCCTGCGCGGCATCTGCCCATTGACCATACAGCGTGGCCAGCCCGTCCTCATCGGGAATACTGCGATGAAAGCCCATGCCGCAGCCGGCACAGCGCCACAGCGCAAAGGGCTGATCCAACCCCGTCGCATCGCCGGAATACTGAAACTGCCCCAGCCAGACCTGCACATCGGGATCGGACAGCCGGCCCTGCCAAAGCGCCTGGCCATCCGTGCCGCCACAAACGGGACATGCCTCACGGGTGCGAAAGCGGATCGTCCCGACCATGATTGCCCCCTTCCCTTACCCCTCGTCAACGATGCCTTGCTGCTGGCCTTGCGGCAACGCTTTAGACCGGATTTCCCCCTGCCGGTTGCGCAGAGCGGGGGGGCGGCCTAGATATGCCGTATCTTTCCCCAGATTGCGCAGAACCGTGCTTATAGAAATCCTGATCGTGGCCGCGCTGATCGTGCTGAACGGTGGCTTGGCAATGTCTGAACTCGCCATCGTTTCGGCCCGGCCCGCCCGGCTGAAGCCGCTGGCGGCGGATGGCTCGCGCGGGGCCCAGATTGCCCTGCGGCTGGCGGCCGAGCCGGGGCGGTTCTTGTCCTCGGTGCAGATCGGGATCACGCTGGTCGGCGTGCTGTCAGGCGCATTTTCCGGCGCGACACTGGGCGCGCGGCTGGCCAATTGGCTGCTGGCGCAGGGCGTCGCCGCCGATTTCGCCAATACTTTGGGTGTCGGCGGCGTGGTCGTCCTGCTGACCTATATGTCGCTGATCGTGGGCGAATTGGTGCCCAAGCAGATCGCGCTGCGCGACCCCGAGTCGGTCGCCGTGCGCGCGGCACCGATCATGGCGGTCCTTGCCACGATCGCGGCGCCGCTGGTCTGGCTGTTGGACCTGTCCGGCCGGGCCGTGCTGGCGCTGCTGCGCGTCAACCCCGAGGATAAAAGCCGCGTGACCGAGGAAGAGGTCCGCACCATCCTGGCCGAAGCCCATTTCGAGGGCGTGATCGAGGATGAGGAACAAGAGATGCTGACCGGCGTGATGCGGTTGGCCGACCGCTCTGCCCGTGCCTTGATGACGCCGCGCCGCGACGTGATGATGGTTGACCTGCAATCCACCCCCGAGGAAGCGATGGAGGTGATCCGCAAGGCCGGCCGGCCGCGCCTGCCCGTGCGCGACCGCGAGACCGAGGATGTGATGGGCGTCCTCTACATCACCGATGTCTTTGCGGCGCTGGCACAGGACAAGCCGCTGGATGTGGGCAAGCTGATGCGCGAGGTGCCGGTGCTGTCCGATCTGGCCGATGCGCTGGACGTGATCGAGACGCTGCGCGCCTCGCCCAACCACATGGCGCTGGTCTATAATGAATACGGTAGTTTCGAGGGGATCATCACCACCGGCGATATCCTTGAGGCCATTACGGGCGACTTCCTGGAAAAGCACGAAGAACCCGACATGGTGCTGCGCGAGGACGGCAACAGCTGGCTGGTCTCGGGCTCGATGAAGGCCGACAGCTTCTGCGACACGCTGAAACTGCCGCGCGAAACCGCTGGCGATTATGAGACGGTGGCGGGTCTGATCCTGCACCACCTCAACCGCATCCCGGAACTGGGCGACCACTTCATCACCGGCGGCTATCGCTTCGAGGTGATTGACCTGGATGACCGGCGGATCGACAAGGTTCTGGTCAGTCGGTTGTGAGGGGCGCATGAAATTCTGGACGATCCTGATCGTGGCGATCATCGCAGAGGTGATCGGCACCACCGCGCTGGCGCGCAGCGACGGGTTCACGCGGCTGGTGCCCAGCCTGATCACGGTGGCAGGCTATGCGCTGGCCTTCTATTTTCTGGCCCTCGCCCTGCGCGAGATGCCGACCGGGATCGTCTATGCGATCTGGTCCGGCATGGGCGTGGTCTTCATCACGGCGATCAGTTGGGTCTGGTATAAGCAGGCGCTGGATCTGGCTGCGATCCTCGGTCTGGCGTTGATCGTTGCCGGGGTGCTGGTCATCAACCTGTTCTCCTCCAGCGTCAGCCATTGAAAAGGGCGGCCATGGGGCCGCCCTTCCGTCCTTGCACAAAGTCCTGTGTCAGACAGTCGCCGCCTCGATCACTTGCGGGGCAGGCTGGGCGTTGCCGCGCGCGATCTCGATGCGGCGCGGCTTCAACGCCTCGGGCGTCTCGCGCATCAGATCGATGTGCAGCATGCCGTTTTCCGCAATCGCGCCGGTGACCTTCACATGGTCCGCCAGCGCAAAGCGGCGCTCGAAGGCACGCGTGGCAATGCCGCGATGCAGGTAATTGCGTTCGCCCGCCTCATCGGCCTTGCGGGCGGCGATGGTCAGGGTGGCATCCTTGACTTCGACCGAAAGCTCATCGGGCGAAAAGCCGGCAACGGCGACCGAGATGCGATAGGCGTTCTCGTCGATCTTTTCGATATTGTAGGGCGGATAGGTGTGCTGGCCGACATCCGAGGTCAGCACCCGGTCCATCAGATCGGCGATGCGGTCAAATCCGACAGTGGCACGATAGAGCGGGGAAAGGTCATAGTTTCGCATGGTCATCCTCATTGAGCGATGCTTGTGCCCGCCGGAATCCGGCCGGGCTTTCAGTTTGCCGGACCCGTTGCGGCATCCGACAATATTCACTTGGGCATCGCACAAACGCGTTTCAAGAGGATCAGGGCCGGACGAACTTGGCCCCCGGTGCCCCCCCGCCCGACAGCGCCCGACCGCTGGCAAAGGGATCGGGGGCGACGGTCAACTCGTGGCGCAGATCGGACAGGGGCTGTTCCAGCGCGGTGCCCAGTGCCACCACCCGCCCGCCGGCGTCGGCCTTGGACGACACGACCGAGACTACGCGCGGCACCCCGCCGCCCAGCGTGAAGACCGGCGAGCCCGAGGCCCCGAAATCCACCGCGCAATCCATCACCAGTACGCCCGGCCGGTCATCCAGCACCTGACAGGCGCGCTCCAGCGACGGGGCTTCGGCCCGCTCTCGGGCATAGGAAACAACGCCAATCTGATCGCCCGTCTGCGGGCGCGGCGCAATGGCGAAAGGCGTCACCGAGGGCAGGCGGATCGGTTGATCCAGTTGCACCAGCGCCAGATCATGCGAGACGCGGGCCAGCAGGTCTTCGCCGGAGTAGACGAAGTCCGGGTGCGCCACGGCCTTTTTCACGCCGCGATAGGCCTCGGCCCGGCCATGGCGCCAGCCCGCCAGAAAGCGGATCGTGGCAGGATCAATGCGGGTGCCCGTCTGTTTGTCGAACAGGCAATGACCGGCGGTCAGCACCAGATCGGGTTCGATCAGAACGCCGGTGCAAAAGGCCCGTCCGCCCAGATCCAGCCGGCCCACGCCCGCCCAGCCGCGGCCGTCATCGCCGGTTTCAAGCGAGGTCAAGCCTTCAGCCTGCGCCATGATGGGCAGAAAGGCGATCAGGGCGGCGGCGATCCGGCGCATGGCGGCTCCCTCGTGGTTTCCAACCGTTAACCGCGCAATTGGGGCGGTTTTAGGACCAGGGTCAACCCGCGAGCGCCCGCGGCTGCGGCCCGCCCGTCGCCCAATCCAGCAATTGCACCGTATGCACCACCGGCACGCCAGTCCCCGAGCCGATCTGCATCATGCAGCCGATGTTGCCAGCCGCGATCACATCGGGCGCGCGCGCCTCAAGCGTCGCCACCTTGCGGCGCTTCAGCTCGGCCGAGATCTCGGGCTGCAACAGGTTGTAGGTGCCGGCCGAGCCGCAGCACAGGTGACTGTCGGCGGGCTCTACCACCTCAAAGCCCGCCTGCCGCAGCAGGTCCTTGGGCGCGGATTTCACCTGCTGGCCGTGCTGCAGCGAACAGGCGGCATGATAGGCGACCCGCAACCCCTTGTCGGCGCCCTGCGGCAGACCGATGCGAGCCAGCAATTCAGTGATGTCGCAGGCAAGGGCCGAAACCTCGGCCGCCTCTGCAGCCAGCGGATCACCCTCGAACATCACCCGGTAATCCTTGACCGTCGTGCCGCAGCCCGAGGTGTTGATGACGATGGCATCGAGGCCACCCGCGGCCTTTTCAGCCATCCACGCCCGAATATTGGCGGCGGCCTGCGCGTGGCTTTCTTCCACCCGCCCCATGTGGTGGGTCAACGCCCCGCAGCAGCCCATGCCGCGCGCCACCACCACCTCGCAGCCCAGCCGGCGCAGCAGCCGGATCGTGGCATCGTTGATATCGGTATCGAGCGCCTTCTGCGCGCAGCCCGTCAACAGCGCCACCCGCATCTGGCGCGGCCCCACGGCCGGAAAGACCTGCGGATCGTCATTGCGGCTGACCGGCGGGATCTGCCTGGGCGCCATGGCGATCATCGCCCGCAGCCGCGCATCCGGGATCAGCCGCGCGAAGGGCCGGGCCAGCTTTGCCCCGCCCAGGGCCAGCCGGAAGCGCATGGGATAGGGCACGATCCGCGACAGCATCCACCGCAGCGCCCGGTCATGCCATGGTCGGCGGTAGGTGCGTTCGACATGGGCGCGGGCATGGTCGATCAGGTGCATGTAATCCACGCCCGAGGGGCAGGTGGTCATGCAGGCCAGGCAAGACAGGCAGCGGTCGATGTGCTTGACGGTCCGGGCATCCGCCGGGCGACCGCTCTCAAGCATTTCCTTGATCAGGTAGATGCGACCGCGCGGGCTGTCGAGTTCATCCCCCAGCACCTGATAGGATGGGCAGGTGGCGGTGCAGAACCCGCAATGCACGCAGGCGCGCAGGATCTTGTTGGCGCGCGCGATCTCGGGGACGGCCAGTTGCGCCGCGGTGAAGTTGGTCTGCATCAGAGCCCCCGGTTCAGCAGGTTTCGCGGATCAAAGCGCGCCTTCAACCCGGCGGTCAGGGCCGCGACCCCGGGCGCCTCGGGCGGCAGGTCGGCGATGCCGTCGCCGAGATGTTCAGCGCGCAGGCGGGTGGCATGGCCGTCGAAGGCCCCAGCCCGCGCCCGCAGATCGGTGCCGGGCGCCACCAGCACCCAGATCAGCCCGCCGCCCCAGTCCAGCACCACGTCCTCGGCCGCGATCCGCTCCAGCACCCCAGCCGCCTGCGAGGGGCGCAGACTGATCCGCCACAGATCGCCCGGCCGTCCCGCCAGCCGCGTCACATCGCGGATCGCGGGCCAGGGATCATCCGGCAGCGCCTGGACCGCGCCAAAGGGGGCAAGCGCCGCCTCAAGCCGCCCCGCGCGATAGGCGACGCTGTCGGCAAACCCTTCCAGCCGCAGGATCACGCCCTGCCCCGGCAGCCATGCCGCACCGCTGACCTCATAGGGAGAACCCAGCGCCGCCGACATCGCCGCAACGCCCCCGCCCGCATCCAGACCCGGCAGCAGCAGGCTGCGCGCCACCTCTGGCACGGGCAGCAGCTTGAAGGCGACCTCGGTCAGCACCCCCAGACGCCCCCGGCTGCCGGCCAGCAGCTTGACCAGATCATAGCCGGTGACATTCTTCATCACCCGGCCGCCGTTGCGGATCACCGCGCCCTGCCCATCGACAAAGCGCAAGCCGATCAGACTGTCGCGGCACGCCCCCGCCTGCACCCGACGCGGACCCGAGGCATTTTCGGCCACCACCCCGCCGATGGTGCTGGCGCCGTCGCGCCGCAGCAGGGCGCGCAGGTCCGGCACCTCGAACGGCAGCCGCTGGCCTTCGGCGGCCAAGCTGGCCTCGACCTCGGCCAACGGGGTGCCGGCCCGCACCACCAGCGTCAGCGCGCCGGGTTCATAAAGGGTCACACCCCGGATCGCGCCGGTTTCCAGCACCTCCCCTGCCGCCTGCGGGCCGCGCGTGCCGCCGCCGCGGATCGCCAGCGGCTGCGCAGCACTGCGGATGGCCTCGGCCAGCTCTGCCTCGGTTGCGGGGCGCATCATGCCACTCCCTCGCGGCGGCTGGCGCTGATCTCGAGCGGAAAGACCTTGGCGGGGTTCAGCAGCCAGCGCGGATCGAACACGTCCTTGACGCGCATCTGCGCCTCCATGTCCACGGGGCTGAACTGCACCCCCATCAGGTCGCGCTTTTCCACGCCAACGCCATGCTCGCCGGTCAGGCACCCGCCCGCCGCCACGCAGGCTTTCAGGATCTCTGACCCGAATGCCTCGGCCTTTTCCAGATCCCCGGGCTTGTTGGCATCATAGAGGATCAGCGGGTGCATGTTGCCGTCGCCCGCGTGAAAGACGTTGCCGACCTCCAGCCCGAAGTCGCGGCTCAGCTCGCCGATGCGGCGCAGCACGTCCGGCAGGCTGGAAACCGGGATCGTGCCGTCGAGGCAGAGATAATCGTTGATCTGGCCCATCGCGCCAAAGGCGCTTTTGCGGCCCAGCCAGATGCGGCGGGCCTGATCTTCGTCCGCCGCCTCGCGCAGCGCCACGGGGTTGTGGCGACGGGCAATCCCGGTGATGCGTGCCAGCTGGGCGCGGATCTCGTCGCGGCTACCCTCGACCTCGACGATCAGCAGCGCCTCGCAATCGGGATAGCCGGCACGGGCGAAGGCCTCGCAGGCCTTGATGCAGAGGCTGTCCATGAACTCGATCGCCACAGGCAGGATGCCGGCGCGGATGATATCCGCCACGCAGGCCCCGGCAACTTCGGATGAGGTAAAGCCCATCAGCACCGGCAGCGCCCCCTCGGGCTTGGGCAGGATTCGCAAGGTCGCCTCGGTCACCACGCCCAGCTGCCCTTCCGAGCCGCAGATCACCCCCAGCAGGTCCAGCCCGGCGGCATCCATATGCGCGCCGCCGATCTCGACCACGCTGCCATCCATCAGGACCACCGTGGCGCCCAACAGGTTGTTGGTGGTGACCCCATATTTCAGACAATGCGCCCCGCCCGAGTTCATGGCGATGTTGCCGCCGATGGCACAGGCCAACTGGCTGGAGGGATCAGGGGCGTAGAAAAACCCGTCCGCCTCCACCGCGCCAGAAACCGACAGGTTGGTGCGCCCGGCCTCGACCCGGATGAACCGGTCTGCCAGGCTGACCTCCAGCACCGCATTCATCCGCGCAAGGCCCAGGATCACGCTATCCGCCGTGGGCAGCGCGCCCCCGGCAAGGCTGGTGCCCGCGCCGCGCGGCACGACCGGCACGCCCTCCTCGTGGCAGATGCGCAGAACGTCCGAAACCTCGGCGGTCGAGCGCGGCAGCACCGCCGCCAGCGGCGGGCAGCGATAGGCGGTCAACGCGTCGCACTCATAGGCCCGCGTCTCGGCCGGATCAGAAACCAGCGCATCCGCCGGCAGCACGTCGGCCAGCCGCGCAAGGATCCGGTCACGCCGTCCGAGGACCGAGGCAGAGGGGCGGGGCATGTCCATGGCCGGCATCCTGCAAATGGTATTATTGGTAAAAAAGTATAACCAATTTTCCGCTAGAGCAAGCATTTCCCTGTCACTACCTTGCGGGGCATGAAAATCGTCGAACTGTTCCCCTATCTCTCACCCCTGGACTGGCTGGCAGCCGGACTGATGCTGGCGGTGTCGATCGTGCTTGGCCCGTTGATCGAGGCCGACAACCGCTGGCGGCCCTCGGTCTCGGTGCTGATGCGGGATTACCGGCGCGAGTGGATGCAGCGGTTCGTCACCCGACAACCCCGGCTTTACGATGCGACGGTGCTGGACGGGCTGCGGCAGGGAATCACCTTTTATGCCTCGGCCTGCATGATCTCGATCGGGGGCGGGCTGGCGCTGGTGGGCAATACCGCACCGCTGCAAGGCCTGGCGCAAGAGATCACGCTGGTCGACGCCTCGGCCCTTGCGCTGCGGATCAAGATCCTGTTCAGCCTCGGCTTTGCGGCCAATGCCTTTCTGAAATTCGTCTGGGCGCACCGGCTGTTCGGATATTGCTCGATCATGATGGCGGCGGTGCCCAACGACCCGGACGACCCCGAAGGCCTGCCCCGCGCCGCACAAGCGGCCGAGGTCAATATCACCGCAGCGCGCAACTACAATCGCGGCCTGCGCTCGGTCTATTTTGCCCTGGGATCGCTTGGCTGGTTGCTGGGGGCAGAGGCGCTGCTGATTGCCACGGCGGTCACCACCGCAACCCTGCTGCGGCGCGAGTTTGCCTCGCAGTCCCGCGCGGCGATGCTGCGCCGTTAGGTCAGGCGGCGCCCTTCGCGCAACCAGGCCAGCAGGGTCAACGACAGGATCACCAGCGCCCAGGCCCAGCCCGGCAAGACCGGCATGATGCGGATGGATTCGGTCGCGTAAGCCCCGCGCGGGGTATACCCGATCCAGCCCCGTCCGGCCGCAGCCCGACCCTCCGATACCGCGCGCAAGTCGGGCAGACCCTCCTCGATCCGCAAGATGCCGCCACGATTGGCCGCCGCGATCGGTTGCAGCCCCTCGCCCGAGGCCAGCGTTTCCTCAAACTCGCGCGGGGCGGGCGGGCCGATGGCGACCACGGTTTCCAGATCGCCCTGCGCCAGCCGGTAAAGCCCAAGCTGCGGTGCGGGATGATCGGCGATATGCAGGCCGGGGCGTTTCTGGGTCAGCCGCACCTCCTCGGTCGTGCCATCCGGCCGCGTCACCGTCACCGGCCCCGGCGGCGTGTCGGACAGGGTGCGCCGGGTCACGGTGAAAGCGGCCTCGCCGGGATCTGCGGTCAGGGTCTCTTCCTCCAGATCTGGCTCTTTCAGCATCCAGTGGGCTAGCCGGCGCAGCAGTTCCAGTTGCGGCCCGCCCCCCTCGAACCCGCGGCCCCAGAGCCATGCCTGATCCGAGGCCAGCACCGCCATGCGCCCCTCGCCCTCGCGCGACAGAACCAGCAGCGGGCGACCATCCGCCCCCGCCATCACCACCTGCCCGCCCGCGCGCGCCGTGATCTCGATCTGGCGGAACCACCGGCCCCAGCCGCCTTCGGGGGCCAGATCTTCCAGCCCGGCCGTCACCGGGTGGCGGCGCCCCAGATCCGTCAGCGCCGGCTTGAACCCGCCCTCGATCACCCGCGATGTGGTCTCGACCGGCATGATCTCGGCCAGGGGCGAGCGGATCAGACTGTCCGCCGTGCCAAGCTCCGGCCCCGAGGCCACCAGCACCGTGCCGCCATCGCGAACGAAATCACGCACGTTTTCAAGGTATTCGGTCGGCAGGATGCCGCGCAGCCGATAGCGGTCGAAGATGATCAGGTCGAAATCGCGGATTTTTTCGACAAACAGCTCGCGCGTCGGAAAGGCGATCAAGGACAGCTCCTCGACCGGGACGCCATCCTGCTTTTCCGGCGGCCGCAGAATGGTGAAATGCACCAGATCGACCGAGGGGTCGGATTTCAGCAGGTTGCGCCAGACCCGCTCGCCCGCATGCGGCTCGCCCGAGACCAGCAGCACCTGCAACCGATCGCGCACACCGTTCATGGCGACAACGGCAGCGTTGTTGCGATCCGTCAACTCGGACGGATCGGCGGTGACGGTGAATTGCAGGACGTTCTGCCCGCCATGCGGCAGCACCACCGGCAGGTCATATTGCTGATTGGTGGGGATCACATAGGTTTCCGCCGCCCCACCGTCGACCGCGATCGAGATTTCGGCCATGCCGGCCTGCGCCGCAGGCACAGCGCCCTCGTCGCAGACCTCGAGCTTCAGCGTGACTTCCTCGCCCAGAATGGCAAAGGCAGGCGCGTCGCGGATGATCAGGCGGCGGTCCCAGTCCTGTTCGCGCCCGGTCAGAAGCACGTTCAGCGGCGCGGGCATCGCGGGGGCCAGCGGCAGGTCATGCACCCGGCCATCGGTCAGCAGCACGGCGCCAGCGACACGGGCGCGCGGCTCGGCCGCCAGCGCCTCGGCCAGCGCGGCCATCACCGGGCTGCCGCCATCGCCGGGGGCGTCGGCAACCTCGACCACCCGCAACTCCAGCCCCTCTTCAGCGGCAACCTCGGCCCGCAGCCGGGCCAGCGCCTGATCGACCTGCACACTCCTGTCGCCCACCGATTGCGAAGATGTGCGATCCACCACCGCGATCAGGATATCCGACAGCGGCGCGCGCTGTTCCTGCTGCAGCGAGGGGTTGGCCAGCGCCGCCACCAGCACCGCGCCGGCCACCAACCGCAGGCCCCAGCCCGACAGCCGACGCCAGATCGCCAGCATCAGCGCCAGACCCAGCAGCGCCGCCACGACGGCCAGCAGCCACCAGGGCAAAAGCGGGTCGAAAATAACGGTGCCAGCCATGCCACTCATTGCCCGAGCCTTTCCAGCAATGCCGGCACATGGACCTGATCGGATTTGTAGTTGCCGGTCAGCACATGCATGATCAGGTTCACGCCAAAACGGATCGCCATTTCCCGCTGCCGCTCGCCCCCTGTGCCGCGCCCGACCGGAAACATCGGCGCGCCGCGATCGTCCACCGCCCAGGCGCTTGCATAGTCATTGGCACCGAACACCACCGGCGTCACCCCGTCATTGAGGTTGCGAAACGGCATCCCCTCGGCCTGCTCGGCATCGGGTGGCGCGGCTTCGACCCAAAGCGCGCCGTCGCGCAACCGGCCCGGAAATTCTTGCAACAGATAGAAGGTGCGGGTCAGGACGTGATCGGCAGGGATCGGCTCCAACGGCGGAATGTCGAGGGCCGAGGCGATCAGTTGCAACCGCCGCGCCTCGGGCGAGGCCGCGCCCGCCCCGGCATCGCGGGTGTCAAACAGGATCATGCCGCCGGTCGCCAGAAACTGGTTCAGCTTGCGATAGGCCGCGGCCGAAGGGATCGGCTGGTCGGCTGTGACGGGCCAGTAAAGGAAGGGAAAGAAGGCGATCTCGTCCCGCTCCAGATCGACGGCCATCGCTTCGCCGGGCTCGACCGTCGTGCGCTCGAACAGGCGCAGGCCAAGGCCGCGCAGGCCCGCCGCGGCGCGATCATCCACAGCAGCATCGCCGGTCAGCACATGGGCCAGGCGCACCTCCGACGTGGCCGCGCGGGCAAAATCATCCTGCGCCTGGGCCTCGGGCGGGGCCAGCAACATCAGCGCGACCAAGGCCGCCCCGGCCCGCAGCCGCCCCGAAAGCGACAACGTGGCCAGCACGTCGACCGCAAGGGCCAGCGCCGCAAGCGCCAGCAGCAGCCCCGCCAGAGGCTGCGGTTCGCGGACCGCGGCCCCCTCAACCGGCACATCGGCGGGCCATTGCATCGCGGCCAGCGTGCTGTCCGCCGCGATCACGTTCAACGCCACCCGGCGATCCGCGCCGGCATAAAGCCCCGGCGGCAGATCCGGTCCGGGGCGGGCCTTGGCCAGAACCTCGCCGGGGATGCCGGGCAGGTCGTCGGCTGGTTGCGGCTGGCCAAAGGCATCCAGCACCAGATCGGCGGTGAAGGTCAGGCCGGCCAGATCGGCCACCTCGGGCGCGGCGGGACGGGTCGAGACCGCCAGTCGCTCCATCATCTGCACGAACAGCCCCGACAGCGGCAGGCTGGACCATTCGGCATTGGCGGTGACGTGAAACAGCACCACCTGCCCCTGCCCCACCGCCCGCCGCGTGACCAGTGGCGTGCCATCGGCAAGGCTGGCGATGGTGCGGTTGGCCAGATCGGGGTCAGGCTGGGCCAGCACCTGCCGGGTCACGGTGACATCGGCCGGCACCGTCAGCCCGAAGAAAGGCGAGCCCTCGGCAAAGGCGGCAAGTGCGCGCGCCTCGCCCCAACTCATGGCGCCGCCCAGCGCCCGGCCCCCTGCGCGCAGCCGCACCGGCAACAGCGGGTCATCGCCCTCGCGCCCCAGATCCGAGGCCGCAAGTTTCGGCCCCGCAAATCGCAACAGCAGGCCCCCCTTGGCAACCCATGCCGCCAGCGCCTCGGCCTCAGCGGGGGCGAGGCGGGCGACATCCGCCAGCACGATCACATCCGGTCCCGCGGCAATCAGATCCGCCAGCACCGGCCCCTCGATCAGATCGGCAACCGGCTGCAACGCCTGCCGCAGGTAATGGGTGGGCGACAGCAGCAACAGCCCCTCGCGGTCGGCACCGCCGCCCAGCAAAGCCACCTTGCGGCGCCGCAGGCTGTCATCCGTCAGGCTGACGGCACCGGCACTGCGGATGCCTTCGATCTCGAAGCGGGTCAGGCGGTTGCGCAACTCGGGTGGCAGGCTGAGGGCGGCTTCGGCGCGGGCGGCACCGGGCGCAAAGGTCAGCACCTGCCGGGCCAACTCGCGCTCGATCCCGGCGGGGTCGAGGCCGCGGGCCAGAACCGTCACCTCGGCCGCGGCCCCCGCCGGCAAGCGGCTGGCGGCAAGTTGCACCGCGCCATCGACAAAGCCCGCAGGGTGCAGCGCGAGGATCGGCCGCGGCGTCTGGAACACCGTCACCGGACCACGCGCCTGCAGCGCCGCCAACAGCACATCGCGCCCCGGATGGGCCAGACCGTCTGCCAGCCACAGCGTCTCGAACGCCCCGTCGGGCAGCGCCTTGACCCAATCGGCAAAACCGCCGGGCGCGTGGGGCGCGGGCGTCATCCCGGCCAGACGGCCCGTCGCGTCATTGGCCGCGGTGAAGGCGACAGGTTGGGGCGTATCGCCAAGGCTGACCAGCGCCACCGGGCGGGCGGCGCGCCCCGCAGCCTCGATCGCCGCGCGGGCGCGGGCCTGCCGCGCCGTCCAGTCTGCCGCCTCGGCCCAGCCGCCATCCAGCACCACCAGCAAAGGCCCCTCGCGCGGGGGGGCAGGGTCGGGGTTCAGCACTGGCCCGGCAAGGCCCAGGATCACGGCGGCCGCCGCCGCGCTGCGCAGCACCAACAGCCACCACGGTGTGCGTTCGGTCTGGCTGTCGCGGTCTTGCAGGCCAAGCAGCAGCGCCACGCCGGGAAAGCGGCGACGAATCGGCGCGGGCGGCACGGCGCGCAAGATCAGCCACAGCACCGGCAGCGCCAGGAGCCCCCACAAAAGCAGGGGCGCGGTAAAGCCGAGAGGGCCGAGGATCAGCATCCCAGCCCCTCCGCCAGCGCCCGGTGCAGCCACAGCAAGGCCGGCGCCAGGGATCCGCCGCCAGCATGGTGATGAACCAGCCAGCCCGCCGCCCCGGCCATCTGCCCCAACTGATCGCGGCGCTGGGCCAGCCGCTCGTGATAGCGGGCGCGCAGATCGCCCGCGCGCAGGGTCTCATGGCTGAGGCTGCCGGACATCGATTCAAAGATCGTGCGGCCGTCAAAGGGAAAATCTTCTTCTGCAGGGTCGAGGATCTGCAGCATGACGCCCCGCACACCCGCAGCCGAGGCCGCCGCCAGCGCATCGGCCACAGCCCGCGGATCACCGAAGAAATCCGAGATCAGCACCGCCCGACCATGGGGCGCAAAGCCCGTGACGGGGGGCGTGCCGTAATCCTGCGCGGGCGGGGCCGACAGCAGCCCCAGCGCCAGCGCCTCGGTCTGGGCGCGGCCGGCACGGGGAGAAAAGTGCGGGGCCATCAGCCCCACCCGCTCGCCCCCGCGCAAAAGCAGGATCGCCAGCGCCAGCGCCAGCACCCGGGCGCGGTCAGCCTTGCTGGCGGCCCCCTTGGCCCCGGCAAACTGCATCGAGGCCGAAGGGTCGACCCAGATCGTCACCCCCTGCGCCACCTGCCATTCCCGCTCGCGCACAAAGGGCGTGTCGCCGCGGGCAGATCGGCGCCAGTCGATCGCGCGGGCCGGATCACCGGCATGGGCGGGGCGAAACTGCCAGAAGGCATCGCCTTCACCCGCCTGCCGGCGACCATGCGCGCCAAACATCACCGCACCGGCCAGATGGTCTGCCGCCGCAAGCAGGGCGGGCAGGCCGGCGCCCAGCGCCTCGGCCCTTGCCCGCAGTGCAGGGGCGGCAGTGATGCTCACGCCGCTGCCTCCATGCCCAGAACGCGGGTGGTTGTGCGCTCGATGATCGCGGAAAGGCTCTCGCCGCGGGCACGGGCGGCAAAGCCCAGCGCCATGCGGTGCGTCAGCACCGGGCGGGCCAGCGCCGCCACATCGGCCACGCCGGGCGCCAGACGACCGGTCAACAGCGCCCGCGCCCGCACCGCCAGCATCAGCGCCTGCGCCGCGCGCGGCCCCGGCCCCCATGCCAGACTGTCGGCCAGCGCCACGCCCTCGGCCTCGCCGGGACGGCAGGCACGCACCAGATCGAGGATCGCCTCGACCACGGTATCGCCCACCGGCATGCGACGGATCAGCGCCTGCGCCTCCAGCAATTCAGCAGCGGAAAAGACGGCATGGGCGGCGGCATCCTCGGTGCCGGTGGTGGCCAGAAGGATCGCGCGTTCATTCGCGCGGTCGGGATAATCGACGTCGATCTGGAACAGAAAGCGGTCAAGCTGCGCCTCGGGCAGCGGATAGGTGCCTTCCTGCTCGATCGGGTTCTGGGTCGCCAGCACATGGAAGGGCCGGCCCAGCGGGCGATGGACGCCGGCCACCGTCACCTCATGCTCCTGCATCGCTTGCAGCAGCGCCGACTGGGTGCGCGGGCTGGCGCGGTTGATCTCATCGGCCATCAACAACTGGCAGAACACCGGCCCCTCGATGAAACGGAAGGCACGGCTGCCGTCGGCTGCCGTCTCCAACACCTCGGACCCCAGAATATCGGCGGGCATCAGATCGGGCGTAAATTGGATGCGCGAGGCATCAAGACCCATCACCGTGGACAGCGTATCGACCAGCCGCGTCTTGCCCAGACCGGGCAGGCCCACCAGCAGCGCATGGCCGCCGCACAGCAAGGCAGACAGCGTCAGGTCCACCACCCGCTCCTGCCCGATGAAGCGGCGGTCGATGCTGGCCTTGGCCTCGGCCAGACGCGACGCCAGCGTTTCGATCCGCGCAATCAGGTCATCGGCCATGACTTTCCCCTCTGCAACACTATATGGTTGCACAATAGACCGGATTTGACGGCGGGGCACAAATGGCAAAAGAACAGGGGCCACAAATGATCGTGAAACCTTCGGCTGAAGGCGTGATGGCTGCCGCAACCAAGGCCGCGAAAAAAGGCCCGCCCCCCGTGCATCTGTGGAATCCGCCGTTCTGCGGCGATCTGGACATGCGGATCGCCCGCGACGGAACGTGGTTCTACCTTGGCACGCCGATCGGCCGGCCGGCGATGGTGCGGCTGTTCTCGTCGATCCTGAAGCTGGAGGACGGCAAGTTCTTCCTGGTCACACCGGTCGAAAAGGTCGGGATCACCGTCGATGATGCGCCCTTTGTTGCCGTTGATGCCGAGGTGGAGGGCGAGGGCCAGGCCCAGCGCATCACCTTCACCACCCATGTCGAGGATCAGGTCACTGCCGGGCCGGATCATCCGATCCGGGTTGCGCGGGGCGCGGACGGCCAACCCGCCCCTTACGTCATGGTGCGCGCAGGGCTTGAGGCGCGGATCGACCGCAAGACCTTTTACCGGCTGGTCGAGCGGGGCGTGACCGCCCCGCATCAGGGTCAGGACTGGTTCGGCCTTTGGTCGGACGGGCAGTTCTTCCCGATCCAGCCTGCGGCTGAACTGGACGGTTAAAGAATGAAGATATCGGCCGCCGTCAGGGTCGGCGCACCGTCCAGACGCGCCAGCACCACGCGGCCACCCTCGGCCCAACCGTTCCAGTCATAGGCCAGCACGCCGTTGCGGGCATTGTAGACCAGCCGGTCATTGGCATCGAGCGTGCCGCCGTAACCCACCACCTTGAACCGATAGGATTCAAGCCAACCATCTGCGCCGAGATTGGGGTAGAAGTTGTTGTCGATGGCAATCATGTCCCGCTCGCGCCGCGAGAAATCGGCGATCACGTCCATCTCGGTCACGCCGGTCGGCGGGCGCGTGTCGAAGACGAAGGCATCCGCCCCGGCACCGCCATACATCAGGTCAACGCCCCGGCCGCCGTGCAGGATATCCTCGCCCCTTTCACCCCAAAGGGTGTCACGGCCAGTGCCACCAACCAGCCGGTCATTGCCGCCCCAGCCGACGATGTAGTCATTGCCACCATAGCCATAGATACGGTCGGCCGAGCTGCCGCCATCCAGCCGCTCACTGTAACGGGTTCCGTAGACAAGCATCGCGATCTCCTTTCGCCTTTACCGGGCAGTGCCAGATCAGCACAAAACGCGTCGTCATGCGATAACATGCTCGCGCAACTTCGCAACAACCCCCGGTTTGCGCGTTGGTTCCACCCGCCTCGTCGCCCTGCGGGCCTTGCCCAGACCGACCGCCGCGGCTAAGACAGGCAAAAGCCCATAGCCCGAGGATCGCCATGGCCGTTGATGCCCCCGAAACCCAGGTCGTGACCACATGGAAAGTCGCCTGTGACGGCGGCGAGGGCGCGCTGGGTCATCCCCGCGTCTGGCTGACCATCCCGCAGGATACCGGCTGGGTCGAATGCGGCTATTGTGACAAGCGTTTCGTGATCGACCGCGCGCACGCCCACGACGACCACTGACACCCTGCGGGGTGACGCGCGCGCCCTGCCGTGCTAGTCCGGCCTCCTGACAGACGCAGGAGCATGCCATGACCTTCGGCAAGGGCCACCACCTCCACCTGATCGACGGATCGGCCTATATCTTCCGCGCCTATCACGCGCTACCGCCGCTGACCCGCAAGTCGGACGGGTTGCCGGTGGGCGCGGTTGCCGGGTTTTGCAACCTGTTGTGGAGCGAGCTGAACCGCGACAATGGCGGCGAGACCCCGACCCATCTGGCAGTGGTCTTCGACCATTCCTCCAAAACCTTCCGCAACGAGATCTATCCCGCCTACAAGGCCCAGCGCCCGCCGCCGCCCGAGGATCTGCGCCCGCAATTTCCGTTGACCCGCGCGGCCACCCGCGCCTTCAACGTCGCCTGTCTGGAGCAGGAGGGGCTGGAGGCCGATGACATCATCGCCACGCTGGCGCGCCAGGCGGTGGCCGCGGGCGGGCAATGCACGATCATTTCCTCGGACAAGGATCTGATGCAACTGGTGGGCGGTGGCGTGGTGATGCGCGACCCGATGAAGGACCGGCGCATTGATGTGGCCGAGGTGATCGAAAAATTCGGCGTCCCGCCCGAGCGGGTGGTGGACGTTCAGGCGCTGGCCGGCGATTCGGTCGATAACGTGCCGGGCGCGCCGGGGATCGGGCTGAAGACTGCCGCGCTGCTGATCACCGAATTTGGCGATCTGGACGGCCTGCTGTCGCGCACAGCCGAGATCAAGCAGCCCAAGCGCCGTGCCACACTTGAGGACTTCGCCGAGCAGATCCGCATCTCGCGCGAGCTGGTGCAGCTGAAGACCGACGCCGCGCTGGAGGTGACGCTGGACGATCTGTCGGTGCGCACCCCGGACCCGGAACCGCTGATGGCGTTTCTGACCGAGATGGAGTTCCGCTCGATCACCCGGCGGGTGGCGGAAAAGCTGAAGGTGGCGGTGCCCGAGGTGGCCACCACCACCGCCCCGGCAGCACCAGTTGATACGCCCGCGCGCCTGCCCTTCGATCGCAGCGCGTATGTCACCATCCGCGATGCGGCGATCCTGACCGAATGGGTGCAGGCCGCGCAGGATCAGGGCTTTGTCGCTGTCGATACCGAGACCACCAGCCTTGACGAGATGCGCGCCGATCTGGTCGGTGTGTCGCTGGCGCTGGCCCCCGGCCGTGCCGCCTATCTGCCGCTGGGGCATCGTCAGGGTGGCGGGGATCTGTTCTCGTCAGACGCGCTGGCCGAGGGGCAGATGCCGATGGATCAGGCGCTGGCGATCCTGAAGCCGCTGCTGGAAGACCCGGCCACGCTGAAGATCGGCCAGAACATCAAGTATGACCTCAAGATTCTGGCGCGGCAGGGCATCCGCATCGCGCCGATCGACGACACGATGCTTCTGTCTTATGCGCTGCATGGCGGCTTGCACGGCCATGGCATGGATGCGCTGTCGGCCGAATATCTGGGTCACACGCCGATCCCGATCAAGACGCTGCTGGGCGGTGGCAAATCGGCCATCACCTTCGACCGGGTGGCGATTGCCGACGCCACGCCCTATGCGGCCGAGGACGCGGATGTGACGTTGCGCCTGTGGCAGCACTTCAAGCCGCAGCTGCATCGTAAGCAGGTGACAACCGTCTACGAGACGCTCGAACGCCCGCTGATACCGGTTCTGGCCGAGATGGAGATGGCCGGCATTTCCGTTGACCGGCAGACCCTGTCGCGCATGTCATCTGCGTTTGCCCAGACCATGGCGGGGCTGGAGTCGGAGATTCAGGACCTGGCAGGCCAGAGCTTCAACGTCGGCTCGCCCAAGCAGTTGGGTGAGGTGCTGTTTGACACGCTGGCCATGCCCGGCGGCGAAAAGGGCAAGACCGGCGCCTATGCGACCGGCGCCGAGGTGCTGGAAGACCTGACGACGCTTGAAGACACCCACCCCCAAGGCGCCCGCCTTGCCGCGCGGGTGCTGGACTGGCGGCAGCTTTCCAAGCTGAAATCGACCTATACCGACGCGCTGCAGGACCACATCAACCCAGAGACCGGGCGCGTCCATACCAGCTATTCCATCGCGGGGGCCAATACCGGGCGACTGGCCTCGACCGATCCCAACCTGCAGAATATCCCGGTGCGCAGCGAAGAGGGCCGCCGCATCCGCGAGGCTTTCGTGGCCCCGGCGGGGCGGCGGCTGGTCAGCCTTGACTATAGCCAGATCGAGCTGCGCATCCTGGCGCATATCGCCGACATTCCGGCGCTGAAACAGGCCTTCCGCGAAGGTGTGGACATCCACGCCCTGACCGCCTCGGAAATGTTCAACGTGCCGCTTGCCGAGATGACGCCCGAGATCCGCCGCCGCGCCAAGGCGATCAATTTCGGGGTGATCTACGGCATTTCCGGCTTTGGCCTTGCCCGCAACCTGCGCATCCCGCGGGCCGAGGCGCAGGGCTTCATCGACCGGTATTTCGAGCGTTTCCCCGGCATCAAGACCTACATGGACGACACCATCGCCTTCGCCAAGGCGCATGGCTATGTGCAGACCCTGTTCGGCCGCCGCATCCACACGCCCGAGATCAACGCCAAGGGTCCGGGCGCGGGCTTTGCCAAGCGCGCCGCGATCAACGCGCCGATCCAGGGCACCGCAGCCGACGTGATCCGCCGGGCGATGATCCGGATGCCGCAGGCGATCGCGGGGCTGGATGCGCGGATGCTGCTGCAAGTCCATGACGAACTGCTGTTCGAGGTGGCCGAGGATCAGGCCGACCGCCTGATCCCCATTGCCCGTGACGTCATGGAAGGCGCTGCCGAGCCCGCAGTGAAACTGTCCGTCCACCTGCGGGCCGATGCCGGGCAAGGCCGTAACTGGGCCGAGGCGCATTGACCCAAGCAACAGGCACCGCCCCACGGGGCGGCGCCAATGCTGGCCGGATCAGCCGGCCAGCAGCGGACCCAGCGGCCGACCACCGAGGATATGCAGGTGGAAATGCGGCACTTCCTGATGCGAATTTGCGCCCGCATTGGTGATCGCGCGATAGCCGCCGCCGCCCTCGCCCTCGGTCACGCCCAGATCCCGGGCCACTTGCGCCGCCAGCCGCCAGAAATCGGCGATCTCTTCAGCCGATGCAGCGGTGGTGAAGTGATCGAGGTTCACATAGGGCCCCTTGGGGATCACCAGCGCATGAACCGGCGCATGTGGCCGGATGTCGTGAAAGGCCAAAGCATGCGGGCTTTCGGCCACGGTCTTGTTGGGGATCTCGCCGCGCAGGATGCGGGCGAAAATGTTCTGCGGGTCGTATGCATAGGCCATGGCGTCAATCCACAAATAGGTAATCGGTCGCGGCGATCGCGCGCGCCTTGTCTTCGGACACCCCGAGGAAAGCCGCAAGGGGCCGCGCGTTTTCGTCCGGCCCTTCGGCCTCGCGCATGTGGTAGAAAGCCTCGAAATCCGCATCCCGCAGCCGGTTGCTCTCGAACTTCACGTCATAGCGGATGGTCGGCAACAACCGGTCCAGCACCTCGGTCGGGGTCTGGTCGCCAGCCAGCCCCACGCGGCGGGCGTGCCCGATCAGGTAATCGTCCGAGAACAGACACTCGACCTCCAACAGCCGGACGTTGGACTTGTCGGCATAGAAATCCTGGATCAGGTCGATATTGGCCGGGTCGATGCACAGCACCAGCTTGTCAGTCTGCCAGTGGTCAAACAACATCCGCACCAGCGCGCGGCGGTGGCGGGTGCGCTTTTCCAGCGTGGACTGGATTCCGCCCAGATCCGGCAAGGGGGTGGCCGCCTCGTTGAACAGATATTCCACGGCGGCGATACCGGTCACCTGACGCACCCGATCGACCAGCCGCTTGGCGACGTGCCATTTCTTGCAGGTGACGATCATCAGCACCCGGTCCCGGCCCAGACTCGCCTCGGTCTCCCAGAAGCGCGGCGCAAACCGCCGGCCAATCCTGCCCAGTCCGGTCAGAAACCGGAACAGACTGCGCCCCTCGTTCGAGATCGGGAAACGTATGCCACGCGCCGAATAAAGATCGCCCAGCCGTTGTTTCAGGTCTTTCGCATCGGGGCTGATCTTGCGGGCAAACAGGTAGTCCTGACTGATCAGCAAGTCATATTGGTCGTTGTAGAACACCACCGGCATGCCGTAATCGGTGAACATCAGGAAGGTCAGCGTCCGGCTGCGGATCTCGTCTTCAGGCACCAGATGACGCACCAGGGTCTGGAAAAAGGTCTCGTCCGGTATCCAGCTGGTGCGGAAAAACCGCATCACATCCGGGCGCTTGCGACAGAAATCCAGCACCCACTCCACCGTGCGGCGCCGCAGGCACCACCATTGACTCCCGATCTGGATCGCCAGATCGGCAGGGATCGCCCGCTCCAAGCCCAGTTTCTGCTGCAAGGAGAGCGAGGTGTAGAACAGCCACTTGTGCTTTCGTTCATTGAACCAGTGCCGATAAGTCAGCCGCTCGGCCTTGATGCCGGTCTTGATCCAGTCGCTGGCAAAGAAATCAAAGCTCTCGATGTAATCCACTTCCTCGCGATCAAGAAAGGCATGGGTATATTCGGCCGACTTGATCGGCATGCAGTCGCCCGACAACATGTAGAAATGCGTGGCCCGCGGAAAGGCATCGACTGCCGCCTGCACCGCCAGCAGGGTCGCCTCGACCAGACTCCACTCACCCCAACCGCATTTCACCCGACGTGCGGCGAAGGTGACGCCGGGATTGTCCTTCAACACCGCACGGATGCGATCGAAATCCTCGCGCCGGGCATTCCCGTCGAAGTGGATGGCGACGTAATCCCCTGCCTCGGTCAGACGTTCGGCCTGGGCAATGATGCCCTCGGGGTCCTTATGTGTCAGCAGGATATAGGCAATCTTCGCCATCTACGAAACTCTACCGCCTCACTCACTCGCATTGTTTCCATAAATGCCTTTAACGGTCATTGAAAAGGCGAAGTTTGTTTGCTTTGTGGGGCCTGTTGTTCCAAAACCGCCCGGGCAGACCGGCGCGGCCCGGGTTCGGAGGTGGTTTTCATGGGTTTTCCCGGTACATGGATGACGGAAAGCGAAAGCGTGGTCTATCGCGTCGTCCCCAAATGCGCCTGTTCGACGATCGGACAGATCATGTTCTATTCGGACCACGGGCGCTTCTTTGACGGCGACATCCATGATTCGACCACTGGCCTGCACAAATGGAGCCAAGAGGTCAGCCAGCCCCTGATCGAGGCAAATGTGAAGGCGCACAAATCCTATGCCTTCTCTTGCGTGCGCAATCCCTATACCCGCATCCTTTCCAGCTTCTTCGACAAGATCTGCGGCATTCAGCGCAATGGCAAACGCTATCGCGGAAATCTCGTGCCGCTTCTGATCCAGAAATACGGCATCGAGGTCGGCGGCGACGACGGCAAGCAGGAGTTCGACCAGATCCAGAGCTTTCGCCGCTTCCTGCTGTTCGCGCGCGACACGATCCGCTGGAAAAAACCGATGGAGCCGGACATCCACTGGTCAGCCATGGCCGGCCATGTCTCGACTTTCATCGTCAATGGCGGTCGCTACGACCATATCTTTTTCACCGAGAAGTTCGACGAGGGGATGCAGCACGTCCTCGACAACATCAAGGTCAAGAAGAAGGTCAACCTGAAGAAGATCCCCCGTTTCAATGAAAGCGAAGGCCACGGCCCGAAACGCGCCCATCCGGTCGAGGATTATTTCGACGATCTGTCGATGCATCTGGTCTGGGAAATCTACAAGCGTGACTTCCAGCTGTTCAAATACGATTTCGAGAATCCCGCCAACAAGATGCCGATCGGCGAGATCGACCTGGACGAAGTTCACGCCAAGCTGGGCGAGTGACGCCCCGCTGACACGGTGGCAGCGGGGGTTTTGCACCCCCGCACCCCCGCAGGATATTTTTGCCTGAATGATGGAAGTGTTCACCTCGGCTTAACCACGGCCGATAAAAATGAGGCCACGGTACAGGCTGGGAAGCCGATGACCGTCCTGAGTGATGAAGGGGCCCCGGCGGAAAGGTTCGTCCAGCGTCGGGGCACCCGGACAGTTCGCCCTATCATTCAGGCGCAAATATCCTCGGGGGGCGCGGGGGGCAGACAGCCCCCCGCTCCGGCGGTTCAGGTCAGACCCTGCGCGCGAAACAGTGCCTTTACATCCACCTCGGGGCGGGCACCAAAATGCCCGATCACTTCCGCCGCCGCGATGCACCCCATGCGGCCGGCGACGCTCAGGCTCTGGCCAGTGGCCAGGCCGTAGAGGAAACCCGCTGCGAACTGGTCACCCGCGCCAGTGGCATCCACCGGCACCACGCGATGCACCGGCACCTCGGCGCGTTCCTCGCCGCGCAGGATCACCACATCGGCGCCCGAGCGCGTGCAGACCACGGTCGCGCATTCCTGTCGGGCGATCCCCAGCGCGGCTTCCAGATCGGCGGTCTGATAGAGCGATTGCCACTCATGCTCATTGCCGATCACGTAATCCATCTCGCCCTGCACCAGACGGCGGAAGTCGTCGCGGTGGCGGTCCACGCAGAACGGGTCCGACAGCGCAATGCCGGCCTTGCCGCCACCCGCATGGCAGGCACGGGCGGCCTTGAGGAACGCCTGCTTGCCCTTGTCCTTGTCGAACAGGTAGCCTTCGAGAAACAGGTAATCAGTGGCGCCCGCCACCTCGGGCGATACGTCATCCGGGCCGAGATCCGCCGAAATACCAAGATAGGTGTTCATCGACCGCTCGCCGTCTGGCGAGACAAAGATCATCGAGCGCGAGGTTGGCAGGTCTGCATCTGCCACCGGCGGGTTGGGAAAGTCAGTGCCTTCCAGCGTCAGTGACGAGGCAAAGAACCGCCCCAGCGCATCGTCGCGCACGCGGCCGATGAAAGCGGTGCGGAGGCCCAGATTGCCGACACCTGCGATCGTATTGCCGACCGATCCGCCCGGCGCCTCGGTCCGCTCGGTCATGGCGGCATAAAGCTCTTCGGCACGCTCGCGCTCGATCAGTTGCATCACGCCCCTGGTGATGCCCATGCGGTCCAGAATGCTGTCTTCGGATTGGCTGAGAACATCGACGATGGCATTGCCGATGCCGACGACCTGATATCGGATCATGCAGTCTTTTCCTCGTATTGGCACCATTCCGCAATCGGGCAGATCCCGCATTTCGGTTTGCGTGCGACACAGATGTATCGGCCATGCAGGATCAGCCAGTGATGTGCATGGAGTTGAAATTCGGCCGGGATATGGTCTTCGATCGCGCGTTCGACGGCATCGACATCCTTGCCCGGACAGATGCCGCTGCGATTGCCGACGCGGAAGATATGGGTGTCCACCGCCTGCGCCGGGATGCGCCACCACATGTTCAGCACCACATTGGCGGTCTTGCGCCCCACCCCCGGCAGCGATTGCAGCGCCGCCCGGGACGAGGGCACCTGCCCGCCGAACCGCTCGATCAGGATCCTTGACAGGGCGATGACGTTCTTGGCCTTGTTGCGGAACAGACCGATGGTCTTGATATGCTCGATCAGGCCGTCCTCGCCCAGCGCCAGCATCTTTTCCGGCGTGTCGGCCACTGCAAACAGCGCCTTGGTGGCCTTGTTCACCCCGGCATCAGTGGCCTGCGCGCTGAGCGCCACGGCCACCAGCAGGGTGAAGGCGTTGGTGTGGTGCAATTCACCTTTCGGCTCGGGTTCGAGCGCCTGAAAGCGGGTGAAGATCGCGTGGATCGAATTGTAATCGAGTTGGCGGGCCATGGTGTCGCGTCTCTTGCCCCAGTCGCGGGGTTCGCGCAAGCGAAGCCGCAGGTTCCGGGTCGTCAGCCACCGCTTGCGTGGCTAATCTGCCCGCAGGCAGGAGGGGCCAGATGACCACAGACCCGGAGACCACCTATCACTACCGCGTCATTGCCCGCGCGCTGGAAGAGATCGACCATGCCCCCGGCCTGTCGCTGGAGGCGCTGGCGGCACGCATGGGGATGAGTGCGGCGCATTTCCAGCGGGTGTTCTCGGCCTGGGTGGGCGTGTCGCCCAAGCGGTGGCAACAATATCTGGCCCTGGATCTGGCGCGCCACTTGCTGGCCGAACGGCACAGCCTGGTGACCGTGGCCGAGGGAGCGGGGCTATCCGGCACGGCACGGCTGCACGACCTGTTTCTGCGTTGGGAGTCGATGACGCCGGGCGAAGCGGCGCGCGGTGCCGAGGGGCTGGTGATCCGCCGCGGCTGGACGGATGGGCCCTTTGGCCGGGCGCTGGTGTTGGCGACTGACCGTGGCATCTGCGGTCTGGGATTTGCGGCGGAAAGCGACGCTGCGACGGTGGAGACTGATCTGATCGGCCGCTGGCCCGCCGCCCGGCATCTGGAGGACCCGGCAGCCATCGCGCCTTTGCTGCCCTCACTTTGGGGCGGGCCGGGCGAGGCGCGGTTGCATCTGATTGGCGCCCCCTTCCAGATCAAGGTCTGGGAGGCGCTGCTGTCGATCCCGCCCGGTCATGTCGCCACCTATTCCGATCTGGCCGCCGCGATCGGCCATCCTGCGGCCAATCGTGCGGTCGGCACGGCGGTCGGGCGCAACCCGATCAGCTGGCTGATCCCCTGCCATCGGGCGCTGCGGAAATCCGGCGCCTTGGGCGGCTATCACTGGGGTTTGCGGGTCAAGCGCGCCATGCTGGCATGGGAGGCTGCGCGCGCGGAGACGTGATGGGCAAAAACCCGCCGGCCTGCCTTGGTGGCTGTGCCGGGAACCAAAGCCTTGCTATAACGTTGTCCTGACATCGGTCATGACCCCGCTGAACAAGGCTTTCACATGAAACGCGTAACTCCCCTCATTGCCTCTGCCGTGGCGCTGCTGACGCTGACCGCCTGCGTTGACCCCAATGCCTATCCCAATGACCCCAACGCCCGGCAAAAGGGCGGTGCGGTGACAGGGGCGCTGATCGGCGGTTTCATCGGCGCGCAATCCAGCGATGACAAACTGCTGAAGGCCGCTGCCGGCGCTACGCTGGGCGGCATTGTCGGCGCGGCCATCGGTGCGGACTTCGACCGGCAGGCGCGGGAGTTGCGCGCGCAGATGAGCGGCAACTCCACCGTGACCCAGACCGAAAACGGGCTTCTGGTCACCATGGGCCAGGACATCCTGTTCGCCACCGACAGCGCCACCCTGCGCTATGACCAGTTGGGCGACCTGAACGCGGTGGCTGCCAGCCTGCAGCGTTACCCCGACAGCCGGATCGAGATCGTGGGCCATACCGACCACGACGGTGACGCCGCCTATAACCAGGACCTGTCCGAGCGTCGCGCCCGTGCGGTTCAGGCGGCGCTGCAACAGGCCGGGGTGCCGGCTGCCCGCCTCACCGCCATTGGCCGCGGCGAAAGCCAGCCTGTGGCCTCGAACTACACCGCGCAAGGCAAGGCCGCCAACCGTCGGGTCGAGATCTTCATCCGCGGCAACCGCTGATCTTTGGATCATTGGCAAGGGGCGGGCTTTGGCCCGCCCCTTTTGCATGGCCATTGCCCAAGCGCCCGACTGGTCATAAAATCTGACCACGCAGGGAGCAAGCGACATGCCGTTTCAAAAGATCCAGTCGGAAAAACTCGCCACCTCGGTCGGACGGCAGATCGAGCTTCTGATCCTGCGCGGCATCCTCAGGCCCGGCGAACGCCTGCCCTCCGAGCGGGATCTGTCCGAGCGGATGGGCGTATCGCGCCCGTCGCTGCGCGAGGCCGTGGAAGAGCTGGAGGGGCGCGGCTTGCTGGTCAGTCGTCCCGGTGCGGGTATATATGTGGCCGACGTGTTGGGGTCGGCCTTCTCCCCGGCGCTGGTCGAACTTTTTGCCAGCCATGACGAGGCGGTGGCCGATTATATCGCCTTTCGCCGCGACATGGAGGGGCTGGCCGCCGATCGCGCGGCGCGCCTTGGGTCCGAAACCGACCTGGCGGTGATCGACACCATTTTTCAGAAGATGGCTGCCGCCCACCAGAAACGCGACCCGACCGACGAGGCCGAGCTGGACGCCCAGTTTCACATGGCAATCATCGAAGCCGGGCATAACATCGTGATGCTGCACATGATGCGCGCGATGTTCGACCTGCTGCGGCAAGGGGTTTTCTACAATCGGCAGATGATGTTCCGCAATCGCGTGACCCGCGACATGCTGCTCGATCAACACCGCGCCATCAATGATGCGATTCAGGCCCGCGATCCGGCTGCCGCTCGGGCGGCGGTCTCGGCGCATATGGATTATGTCGTTGCCTCGCTGCAGGAACAGGCGCGCGCCGAACGCAACGAAGCGGTGGCGCGGATGCGGTATGAGCATGAACGCCACCGCTGAAAGACAAAACCCCGGCACAAGGCCGGGGTTTCGCATCTTGTCGGGCCGTTAGCCTTCAGTGCAGCTTGGCGCCCACTTCGGCAATCGAGGCGTCGATCGTCGCGGCAGCGCCGGCGCCGGTCATCTGCTTGGCAAGAATCTCGCCCGCAGCGGCCACGGCGACCGAAACCGCCTTTTCCCGCACTTCGCGCACAGCGCCAGCCTCGGCCTGCGCGATCCGCTCTTCGGCGGCGGCGATGCGGCGGGCGATGGCGACCTTCAGGTCGTCCTTGGCCTGCGCGGCGGCGGCCAGCGCCTCTTGGCGCGCCTGCTCGACGATGCGGGCAGACTGGGCCTGAACTTCACGGCTCTTGGCTTCATAGGTCGCCATGATCGCCTTGGCTTCGTCATGCAGGGCGCGGGCTTCTTCAAGCTCGGCCTGGATGGTCTTGGCGCGGGCGTCCAGCATGGCACCGATCTTGGCCGGCAGCTTGACGTAGAGCAGGATGCCGACAAAGACGATGAAGGCCAGCAGCACGATGAAGTTCGTGTTGCGCAGCGAGAAGAACGGACCGCTGGCGGCCAGCGCCGGGCTGGTCAGCACCGCGAGCGCGATGGGGGACAGGATCAGGTTCCGCATCGTCATCAGCCTTTCACGCGCGAGGAGACCGCAGCGGTAACTGCCGCAGCGTCGGCCGTCCCACCAAGCGCCGCCACGATTTCGCGGGCGGTGTCCTGGGCGACCTCGGTCACGCTTTGCAGCGCGCCGGCGCGGATCTCCGCGATCAGCTTTTCCGACTCGGCCGCCTTGGCCGAAATCTCGGTATCGGCCTGCGCGGTCGCGGCATCAAGGTCGGCCTGAATTTCGGCCTTGGCCTCGGCCACAATGCGGTTCGCCTCGGCACGGGCCTTGGCCAGCGCCTCGTTATAGGCCTTTTCGGCCTCAACCGCCTTCGCCTTCAGCTCTTCCGCGGCAGCGAGGTTGTTGGTGATGGTGCTGCTGCGCTCGGCCAGAACCGCCCCGATCTTGG
>CAYTMV010000001.1:0-1630 GCA_964439015.1 uncultured Gemmobacter sp. | reverse complement strand
GCGAGGTTGTTGGTGATGGTGCTGCTGCGCTCGGCCAGAACCGCCCCGATCTTGGGCAGAGCCACGCGCGACAGCACGAAGTAGATCACCACAAGCGCGACCAGCAACCAGAAGATCTGGTTAGACCACGTCGTGATGTCGAGCTGCGGCATACCCGCAGACGCCTCGGCCCCATGGGCCGCTGCACCTGCCGCCGCGTCTTGCGCCGCTTCAGTCGCCATGTCGTTCTCCAGTAAGCCTCAAAGACTTGGCCGGACGGGCGGCGTGCCACCCCTCCGGCCGAAAGCGTCATCCGGCCTGGATCAGACGGCGAACATCAGCAGCAGGGCGATCAGGAACGAGAAGATGCCCAGAGCTTCGGCGAACGCGATGCCGACGAACAGGTTGGCGGTCTGCGACGGAGCAGCCGAGGGGTTGCGCAGGGCGCCAGCCAGGAAGTTGCCGGCGATGTTGCCCACGCCGATGCCGGCGCCGCCCAGACCGATGGCAGCCAGACCGGCGCCGATGTATTTGCCCATGAGCGCGAGTTCAGCGACGTTTTCCATAGTTCTCTCCTTTGGAATGCTTGGATGGGTTGGTTGGTTGTCCGGACCTCAGTGGTGGGCGTCGCCCACCGCGTCCTTCAGGTAGACGCAGGTCAGAATGGTAAAGACGTAAGCCTGCACAACGGCGACCAGCAGCTCGAGGCCATAGATCGCGGTCACGGCACCGATCGCGACCGGCGAGATGACGGCCATCGAGGCAAAGCCCGCGAACACTTTCATGACGGCGTGGCCCGCCATCAGGTTACCGGCAAGACGAATGGAGTGGCTGACCGGGCGCACGAAGTAGGAAATGACTTCGATCACCGCCAGCACCGGGCGCAGCGCCAGCGGCGCCGACGACACCCAGAACATGCCCAGGAAGCCGATCCCCTTGCGCGCCAGACCCAGCAGCGTCACGCCCAGGAACACCAGCAGCGCCAGCGTCACCGTCACGGCAACGTGCGAGGTGGTGGTGAAGCTCATCGGGATCAGACCCAGCAGGTTCGAGAACAGCACGAACAGGAACAGCGTCATGACATAGGGGAAGTATTTCACCCCGTCATGGCCCACCACATCCTCGACCATCTTGTAGATGAAGCCGTAGATCAGCTCGGCCACCGACTGCAGACGGGTGGGGATCAACGCGCGACCGCGCGAGCCCATGATCATCAGCAGCGCGATCACGGCAACGGCCGCCGCCATCCAGACGGTGACATTGGTGATCTCGAACCACTGGATGTTGCTGGTGCAATCGGCATGCGCCGGATCGCAGAAGAACCGCTTCACGATGAACTGGTCCATCGGGTGGATCGCAAAACCGGTCGCTTCGCCTTCTGCCGCCACGTTCGTCATCCTTCGTTTCGGGCAGACTTCTCTGCCGCATCCTGAGCCATCCGGGCTTCCTGCATCTGCCGCGCCGTGCCCATCACGGTGCGGATGCCCGCAGCGAACCCGAGCAGTACAAAGATCACCAGGAAGAGCGGCATTGTGCCGAACCAATAGTCCAGCCCGTAGCCGATGGAGAGCCCGATCAACATGCCGGACACCATCTCCATCACCATCCTCCAGGCAACCTCGCCCTGCGAGTATGCCTTGGCGGGGGCTTC